>JAFQKL010000034.1 GCA_017396965.1 Clostridia bacterium | reverse complement strand
GCCGCCGCCGCCAGCAGCGGCCCCAGCACCGCAGGGCGCAGCCACAGCAGCACCCCGCCGCCCGGCAGGTCGCCGAGCGCGCCCAGCCACGCGGTCATGGTGGTGCCGAGATTGGCCCCCAAAATGACGCCGGCGGCCTGCCGTACCGTCAACAGCCCGCCGCTCACCAGCCCTACCGTCATCACCGTTGTGGCGGTGGAGCTTTGGATCACCGCCGTCACCAGCGCACCGAGCAGCAGCGCCCGCAGCGGACCGCCGGCCAGCCGCCGCAGCAGCCGTTCACTGCGCCGCCCGGCCAGAGCCTCCAGCCCGCTGCCCATCTGCGTAATGCCGAAAAGAAACAGTCCGACCCCGCCGGACAGGGAAATCCAGGGAAAGCCCGCCATCTCCTCGCCTCCGCTCTCATAGTGGAGGAGACCTCGAGGCTCCGCCGGCGTCCCTTTCTCTTGTTATTCCTCGGTCAGATAGACGGCGATCTCGGCGAGAAACGCCTCCAGCGCGGCGCCTTCGCCGGTGGTGGTCATGAGGATGGGGCTGTTGAAATCGAGACTGAACAGCCCCATGATCGACTTGGCGTTGATCTCATTGGGCGCCGTGCCGAGAAAAATCTCAAACTCGCAGCCGGTGCAGGCTGCGACAAAGCTTTTGACATCGTGAATGCTCTTGAGCCTTATGGTATGTGTCGTCATGAAAGTACCCCGTTTCGGTCGGACGGCCGGTCTGCCGCCGCAAGTGTTGCGCCTCTCCGCTTGAGGGGGAAGGCCCTGTCAGCCTGCCCTGCGCTTGCGCAGCACCTGCTGACCAATTTATTTTACCAGAACCCGCCCGGTTTGACAATGGGGTATTGTCAAGAATTGCGCCATCCCGTATAATGAAAGCATTGCTTTACCACTGAAAAGGGAGGCTTTTTGCATGAGAGTGGCTTTTCTGACCCTGGGCTGCAAGGTCAACACCTACGAGACTGAGGTGATGGCCCAGGCCTTCCGCGCCGCGGGAGATCAGGTGGTTTCCTTTGAGGAGGAGGCCGATGTCTATGTCGTCAACACCTGCACCGTGACGGCGACGGGGGACAAGAAGTCCCGCCAGGCGCTGCGGGCGGCGAAGCGGCGCAATCCGGCGGCGCTGGTCGCCGCTGTCGGCTGCTATGCCCAGGTGGCGGAGCAGACCTTACGCGCCATGCCGGAGGTGGACGTTGTCCTCGGCAATCTGCACAAGCCGGAGCTGCCGCAGCTGGTGCGCCGCCATCTGGAAGGACAGGCCCTGCCGCCGCTGCCCGAGATCTTAAAGCAGCGGCAGTTCGAGCCGATGGAGGCCGTCCACAGCGACCGCACCCGCGCCGCCCTCAAGGTGCAGGACGGCTGCTGCAACTTCTGCTCCTACTGCATCATCCCCTACGCCCGCGGCCCCGTCCGCTCCAAGCCGGAGGAGGACGCGGCCCGCGAATTCGCCGCCCTGCTGCGGGAGGGGTACCGGGAGATCGTGCTCACCGGCATCGAAATCGCCTCCTACGGGGAGGGGGCAGGCGAGGAGGGCTCGCTGCTCTCACTGCTCACCCGCCTCGTGGCGCTGCTGCCGGAGGGAGGGGATGCCAGGATCCGTCTCGGCTCCCTCGAACCCCGCGTTGTCACCGAAGAATTTGCCGCTTTTTTGGGACAGCACCCTGCCATCTGCCCACAGTTTCACCTCTCGCTGCAGTCGGGCAGCGACACGGTGCTGCGCCGCATGAACCGCAAGTACGACACGGCGCGGTACCGTCAGTCGGTTGCCCTGCTGCGTCAACATCTGCCCGATGTGATGCTCACCACCGACATCATCGTCGGCTTCCCCGGCGAGACCGAGGAGGAGTTTCTGGAGACGGTGGCCTTCGCCCGCGAGATGCGGTTCTTGAAGGTCCACGTCTTCCCCTACTCCCGCCGCGAGGGCACCCCGGCGGCGGCGCGGCCCGCCCAGACCCCGGGGCCGGTCAAGAGCGACCGCGCCGCACGGCTGGCCGAGGTCTGCGACGGCATCCGCGACGAGATTCTGGCGGCCCAGGCGGGGCGGGTCTACCCTGTGCTGGCCGAAACCCACCGCGACGGGCTGCTTTCGGGCCACACGCCGAACTACCTCCCCGTCCGCTTCCCCGGCGACGCCGCCCTCTGCGGTGAGGTGGTTTCGGTGCGGATCACGGAGGCTGACGGCGACCATCTGCTGGGGGAAGTCGCCCCCACTACTGTATGAGCAGGCGGGCCGGGTTAGACGCGGCGGGCGGGTACCGCATCCGCGAGGTGGCCGACCGCCGCGCCCATCTGCCGCTGCTGCTGCTTGCCGACGAGCAGCCGGAAATGCTGGCCCGCTACCTCGACCGGGGCCTCATGTTCGCCCTCGAGCGGGAGGGGGAGGTGCTGGCCGTCTGTATCGTCACCGACGAGGGCGGCGGGCTGTTGGAGCTGAAAAACATCGCCGTCGCCCCCGCCCATCAGCGGCGGGGATATGGTCGGCGGCTGGTGGAGTTTTTGTTCGACCGCTTCGCCGGGCAGTTTGACACGATCGAGGTCGGCACCGGGGACAGTCCGCTGACCGTGCCCTTTTATGAGTCGCTGGGCTTTGTCCGCAGCCGGGTGATCGAGGGGTTTTTTACGGAGAACTATGACCACCCCATCGTGGAAGGCGGGGTGGTGCTGCGGGATATGGTTGTGCTGGGAAAAGAACTCTCCCTCGCAGCTTCTGACGGGTGCCAAGGTTACAAATGACGCAAAGAATGTTGCTGACACAAAAGATCCAAAGGATTTCACAGCTCCAAAGCAAACGCACCACCCAGTCTGGCGGTGCGTTTTTTGTCAGCTTCCGGTGTATGGCGTAAAGCCGGCTGCAATAATGGGTTGACACGGGGTGAAGTAAAGCTCGTGCAGCCCACTACTCCCTGTCGTCTCATTTGCACCCCGGCCATTGATGACACCCAAAAATTCATGTCCATCATAGACCGGACCTCCGCTATCTCCATCCTCAAGTTGTCCATACACCAGTTCTACTCTTACACCTCCGGAAACAATCGTTGTCACACCATCTATGGTTATCGCATACGGAGTATTATTGTTAACAACCGTTCCATATGCATAGCCACCTTCCGCCCCGAAGCACTCAACATAATCATCCACATTTGGCCGACTTGCCCACGTTGTGATGCGCTGCCCCTCTGTATCAATCGGCCACCCTACGTAATTGCTCCTGTAAAGAGAAGGATTGGTGTATTTCGTAATGGAAAAATCACCATTTCCAACTTGACGATAACTCACTCCGCCAAGTTGGTGGTACCCGGGGTAAAACCGGAGAATCTCGCCGGTGCTGCTGCAAAAATGTCCACAGGATAACACTGCAGTTTCGCCCTGATAGGTTCCGCAGAGACCCAGCGTTGCCCATTTCATATTCGCCCAGTTTTGCAGATACGCACCGCCGGCCATTGTAACCATCGTCTTTTCCCCTTCCTCCCCGGTTCTCAATTCACCAGGAGGCATCCTTTGCTCCGACTCTTGTTCCTCTTCCCTGGGAGCGAGCACTTCAATCGTAATTGGCACCGGATATTTCTTTTCAATCTGAATTGTCCCTTGTTTGGCAAGCTTCCCGGCATCAGATTGATCCCATTTGGACACCGACTCTTCCTGCACATAGAAATACAGCCTGTCAAACAGACGACTATCCCCATAACCCACGCTGACAACATCGAGCCCCTCGTTCATCAGCTGCAGAAAAATGCTGTGCTGTGCATCCACCATTGTTTGATAAGAGTATGGAACTTCCTGAAAGACAATAACATCCAGGTGATCGCGCATCCGCTCCCGATACTCCTGCAGAATCTCTTCGCTTGGATTGACCACGCAGATGCACAGCTGATCCCCTTTGATATAGCTTCCGCCGTAGTGATCCGGATAAATCGGGGTGTATTCTCCTTCGGGATACCAGCTTTCCTCCAAGTACCGACCCGCCCTGGTCGCACGCTCCTTCACTTTACGAAGCTCCTGATATCTTGCGCGAGCTTCCGCATCTGTTTTCGGAGCATCATCCTTCTGGGCACTCAGATCGCCTGATGCACCTCCTGTCAAAAGCAAGAGTGCGCAGAGCATAACCATGCATAACGTAAGAGTTTTTTTCATGCGCTTTCACATCCTTTCCGTTTCATCCCATTTTTGCAGAACATCACACTTCCCAACACTTTTTGCCACCCCAGATTTTATTATAATCAGGTTAAGAAAAATGTCAAGTCAAGGTATCTATAAAATCATGGATCATTCTAAAGAGATTTGAGGAGGATTGGAAATAAATTTGCACCATCTCCCATACTCAGTTTCCTATTTTTCCAAATCTCCTCATGATTTGAAAAAATGATAAATCTACAGCATCATCTGCCCATTGATGATCAGCTTGAACTCCAGCCCCAGCGTCTCGGCGGCGCGGCGGCAGAGGCGCATTCGGGTGAGGAAGATCTCGAAGAAGTCGGTGACCGAGGAGAACTGGGTGTCGACCTCGAGGGTGAGGCGGATCTGGCCCTGTTCTTCGTCGATGGACAGCCACGATTTCTTGACCGAGTAGTTGACCCGGTCATGAATGTCGAACTGGGCGAACTCCTGATTGCGGACGCGGCTGCGGCGGACATCCGACTTGTCGGCCAGGATCAGCGCCGCGGCGATGGGGTTGACCGGCACGCCGCTACCCTCGTCGTGGTTGCCGATGGCGGTGACGACGGTGGCGATCTCCTCCGGGGGCAGCTGCATCTCCCGCAGCAGCGAGAAGGCCATCATCGCGCCGCTCTGCGAGTGGTCGACGCGGTTGATGAGGTTGCCGATGTCGTGCAGGTAGGCGGCGATCATGCCGAGCTCCACCTCTCTGGACGAATGTCCCTGGGTGGTGAGGATGTATTTCACGGTTTCCGCCGTGTGGGTGACGTGGGCGAAGCTGTGCTCGGTGTAGCCGAGGGCTTTGAGCGAGCGGTCGGCGAGGGTGATGTAGGTCTTGATGTCCTCCCGGGCGCGGATGGCTTCGTAGGTTTGCATGGGGACTCCTTTCTGGTGGTTTGTTGGTGGGTATTGAACACTTGAACGATAATTCGTTGACGGTACAAATTTTCAGTGCTGTGCTGAGGGGATTTCGCCGCTGCGGCGGCGAGCCCTGCAGGCGGCGAAAGCCGGGATGCAGGGGCGTCCCCCCACATCCCGGCTTCTTAAACCTGCAGGTTTGCTTCGAAGCGCTAAGGTAAAAAGGAATTACTCGTTGATGGCGATAACAACGCCGGAACCGACAGTTCTGCCGCCCTCACGGATAGCGAAGCGCAGACCCTCTTCGATGGCGATGGGGGTGATCAGCTCAACATTCATCTCGATGTTGTCGCCAGGCATGCACATCTCGACGCCCTCATCCAGAGCGACGACGCCGGTCACGTCAGTGGTACG
>JAFQKL010000378.1 GCA_017396965.1 Clostridia bacterium | reverse complement strand
GATTTCCGGTGTTGTTTCGGTAAAAACACAGGGTTTTCCGATCATATTTGTATTTTTCCGGGACAGTTCCTTGTATTATGCGGACAATTTCAGAATATTTTCTGTTTCAACATCGGACCCCCCATACAAAGCATATGAAACAAAGCGGCTTCTGCTTATTCCTTCTTTGCCGCACTCTTCCATCTTAGAGGAAGCGCCGTCTTTTCTTTGCAAACCCGACGTCAAAACCCGATCCTCCGCCGGATTTCCCGCGTCCAACGTCAGGAAAACCCGCCTCCCACGCGGCTTTTCTCCCTGTTTCCTCTATTATACCACACCCCGACGGGCAGGAAAAGGGGCCGCACTGCGGCGCCCTCGTCCACCGCCGCGGTTCCCGCCTCATTCTCGCCATAATGCACAAGAAACGGCGCGGAAAACCGTCATATTATGCAATTGCCTTCCCGGCAAATATTCGCTAAAATGAATATAACGCCAATCCCCCCAAATCATGCCAGAGGGTGCGCCCCGGACGCGGGGAGCGTCAGTCATATGCCGTCCCCCCACCGCCCTTCCGGCGCACGCCGCGGCAAAAAGAAAGAAGGAGAAAACGACATGAAGCATAGCAAAAGAATGGCGATCTTCCTCACTGTCCTGATGATCTTCTCCCTGCTGGCCGCCCCCGCCGCCCAGGCTGCGGAGCACGTGGTCGTCGAAGGCGACGTTCTGTGGAAAATCGCCGAGAAGTTCGGTGTCACCTGGCAGGAACTCGCTGAGTACAACAAGATTGAGCAGCCCAACCTGATCCTCCCCGGCCAGGTCATCAAGGCCCCCGAGGCGCAGGCTGAGCCCGCTCCCGCTCCCGTCGAGCCCGCTCCCGTGGATCCCGCTCCCGCCCCCACTCCCGATCCCGAGCCGGTTCCCGCCCCCGTTGAGCCCGCTCCCGTCGAGCCCGCCCGCGGCATCCTGCTCTCCACCACCATCGGCCCGGTGGATGCCGGCATCATCGACGCCCTGATCAACGCCTACACCGCCAAGAACCCCCACATCACCGTCCGCTACCTGGCCCGCGGCACCGGCAAGGCCATTGAGACCGCCCAGGGCGGCAACATCGACATGGTCATCGTCCATGCCAAGTCCCTCGAAGAGAAGTTCGTCGCCGACGGCTACGGCCTCGAGCGCATCGACTTCATGTACAACGACTACGTCCTCGTCGGCCCCAAGGATGATCCCGCCGGCGTCAAGGGTTCCGCCAACATCGGCGAGGCGCTCAAGAAGATCAGCGATTCCGGCGCCCACTTCATCAGCCGCGGCGACAAGTCCGGCACCCATGTGAAGGAAGAGGAGATCTGGGCCGACTCCGCCCTCACTCCCTCCGGCGACTGGTACGAGGTCTATGAGAAGGGCAGCGCCGGCAACAAGGCCACCCTGCTGTACACCAACGAGCAGAATGCCTACACCATCATCGACCGCGCCACCGTCATCACCAACAAGGAAGCCCTGACCAACCTCGAGGTTCTCCATGAGAACGATGAGATCATGCTCAACTACATCACCCTCATCGCCTGCAACCCCGAGAAGCTGAAGAACATCAACGCCGCCGACGCTGCGGACTTCATCGCCTGGCTGACCGGCGAGGAGGCCCAGGAGATCGTGCGCACCTTCGGTGTTGAGAAGTACGGCGAGCCGCTGTTCTTCCCCAACGCGAAGAAGTCCTAAACGGGTTTTTCAAGCTTCGGGGCCTTTGCCCTGAAAGGATGATTGCCGCTTGGCATAATTCCCGTGACGAAAACAGGCCGTCCCTCTTCGGAGGGGCGGCCTGTCTGTTTGGCGGGGAGGCTGCGGATGCTTTATGAGGGACGGCTCCTGACATCCGGCCCGCTCCGGGGGGGCGCACACACAGGAACCGTTTGTCCATTTGTCTCTTGGTCCCTTGGCCCCTTTTACCCACAATGGCCGCCGGAGAGAGCTTCCGGGCCGCCCGGGACGAGGCCCCCTCGTCACATCGGCGAACCGCTCCCCTCCCCCTCATACCGCCGCACATCCACCACCGCTGCCGTCATGTCGTCCTGCGGCAGTTCCCGATAGCGTTCGCGGCAAAACCGCACCATCCCCCGCGCCAGCGAGCCCTTGCTGCGGTCGAAGGTGAGGATGAATTCCCGAAGCGGCCCGTCCGCCTCGCCCGCCGGCAGCAGGCCGTCGGAGAGCAGGATGATCGCGTCCCCCGGCTGCACTCTGGTGCGGGTCACCTGGGCCTCCAGCTCGGGCAGCACCCCCGCCGGCAGGCCGCGGCTCTCCACCCGGGTCAGACGGCCCTCGCGCAGAATGTAGGAGGGGGCGGCCCCGGCCTTGACGAACTCGAGGTCGCCGCTGTAGAGGTCGAGAATGGCCGCGTCCACGGTGGCGAACACCTCCGGCTCGTTGTCGGCCAGCAGGGCGGCGTTGAGGATGCGCATCGCCGCCCCCTCGCGGAGTCCCGCCTGCATCAGCTTTTCCAGCGTGTCCACCGTCAGCCGGCTCTTGCCCGCCGCCAGCGGCCCCGCGCCCATGCCGTCGGAGAGGGCCACCACCAGCTTCATGTTGTCGGTGCGAAAATCGCGCAGACTGTCCCCCATCACCCGCTCCCCCGGCGCCGGGGAGAGGTGGCGCTCGATCGAGACGGTCAGCGCCGGCGCTTCGCTCAGCACAAACTGCCACCCCTTCTCCCCCCGCCACACCACGGGATCGGCCAGCGCCACGCCGCGCCCTTCCCGCAGCGTCGCCCCCACCGAGGCCAGCACCGGCCGGCTTTGGCTCTCCCCCACCACCCGCAGCCGCCCCTGTCGGCCGGTGCCGGCCCGCAGCAGCAGACCCTTCTGATCGCCCGCCGCCTCGGTGAGCAGCTCGGTGAGGGCGGCGTCACAGTCGAGGTCGTCGCTGCTGCCGAGGTCGTCGAGCACCAGCGAGAAGCACTTCACCTGCTCGCGCAGCAGCCCCGGCGCCCCCTGCAGACTCTCGCGAAAGCTGCGGGTCTCAAGAAAGGCCCGCGCCTCGCGGTTGACGGCGTCGACAAAGCTGTCCCGCCGCACACAGTGTTCGGCGAACACCGCCGGCAGGCCGTCGTCGCTCAGACGCCCCTCGCGCCGCAGCGTGTCGGCCATCGCGGTCAGGGCGTCGGTCATGGAAAGACCGTCGGTGTCCCAGCAGCGCGGCGAATGTTCGCAGTGGCGGCAGAGGCCGTCCACCGCCGCCGTCAGCGCCGCCGGCCCCCCTGCCCCGTGACCGGTGGGCAGCAGCGCGCCCGACAGCTCCCGCAGCGCCCCCGCCGTCCGCTCCACCCGGCTGCGCAGCTCCGGCGCGCTGT
>JAFQKL010000377.1 GCA_017396965.1 Clostridia bacterium | reverse complement strand
CTGCAAAACCGCCGGCAGGGGGCCTGGCCGCAGAGAAAGCGCGCCCTGTCGCTCGCCTGGAATGGCATAGCCACCCTGCTCTTTATCATCGGCCGACAGCCCTATGCGGCGGCGTGTTTGTTCTTGATTTTAGGAGTGAAGTGGATTGCTCTTAATAAACAACAGTGATACGCCGCGTATCGCCGCTTCCACCCTTCGTTTCTTGTAAGTCCCCACCCCTTCCGCTATCCTGTGTTCAGGCGAAAGCCGGACATCGGAAAGGAAGGTTTTACAAAATGAAAAAGGACACACAAAAGCATCTTCGCACCGCCGCCGCCCTGCTGATGGTCTTTGTCCTGTGGACAGCGGCGCTCTGTGTTGTCGACCGGCAGGCCATCGGGCCGCAGGGGTCGTCGGTGGGCTTTGCGACGTTCAACCGCTTTGTCCACGAGCGGATCGGGGTGAACCTGTCCCTCTACCGCCTCACCGACGCGCTGTCGCTGCTGCCGCTCGGCTGCGCGGCGGGCTTCGCGCTGCTGGGGCTTGGTCAGTGGATGCAAAGAAAGCGGCTGGGTGCGGTGGATGCCGACATTCTGGCGCTGGGCGGCTTCTATCTCACCGTGATCGCGGTCTACTGCTTCTTTGAGCGGGTGGTCATCAACTTCCGCCCGGTGCTGATCGAGGGGAGGCTGGAAGCCTCTTACCCCTCGTCCACCACCGTGCTCGTGCTGTGCGTGACAGGGACTGCCGCGATGCAGCTGCGCAAGCGGCTCAAAAGCCGCCCCCTCGCCCGCTTTGCGCAGGTGGCCGCTGCCGTCTTTGCCTGGCTCATGGTCATCGGCAGACTGGCCTCGGGGGTGCATTGGGCCACCGATCTCATCGGCGGCGCGCTGTTCGCTCTGGGGCTGGTGAAGCTGTACGGCGCGGTCAGCGGCCTGGGAGGCGCAAGGCGGGACTGATCCCGCAGGCAAAAAGGGGCAAAGCGCCGGCCCCTCTTTACAAGGGGAAATTTATAGGGTACAATAGAACTATGTCGACCAAACAACCCGCCCGGACCGCCCCCGGTCCCGTTCCCCAACGGAGGTATCCTGATGAGAAAGACCGTCCTTCGCCGCGCAGCCGCCGCTCTGACGGCTGCGTGGATGCTTTTTACCGCCCTGCCCCTCGCTGCCTTCGCCCAAGAGGGCGCGGACAACGCAGCGCCGGCGCGGCTGGGGGAGGCGCTGTTTTCGATGCAGCGCCCCATCGCCCAGAGCGCCGACCTCTCCCGTGAGGCGCTCGCGGGGAGCGCGCCGCAGACCCCGGTGATCGTCACCTACCGCCCCGGCGGCGATGTGCGGCCGCTGGTGCGCTACGGCAGCAAGCTGTACGGCAAATCGACCGTCGCCGCCATCGCCGGGAGCGCCGCCGCCGAAGGCCACCTTGTGCTCGCCGCCGTCAACGGCGATTTCTTCTCCTCCTCCACCGGCCTCCCCTTGGGGCTGGTGGTGACCGACGGCATCCTCCGCGCCAGCGGCGCCGGCCGCCCCGCCCTCGGCTTTTTGGAGGACGGCAGCGCCCTGATCGGCACCCCCGCCCTCACCATGCGGATGAGCGGGGAGGGCGGGGAGATGGAGGTCCACCACCTCAACAAGCTGCGCACCCCCGCCGGCGGCGTCTACCTGCTCACCGCCGATTTTTCGGGGCAGACCCGCCACAGCACCCCCGGTGTCGATGT
The DNA here is from genome assembly GCA_017396965.1 of Clostridia bacterium. GTDB lineage: Bacteria > Bacillota > Clostridia > Oscillospirales > Feifaniaceae > Galloscillospira. Next base: position 2,369 of record JAFQKL010000377.1, on the reverse strand, counting down.
CATTCTCCGCGTCCTCGAGGGGGAGCCGCGCATCGGCGGCGAGGTGCGGTATCTGGTGGAGGATGTCATTGTCACCGACCAGTCGATGACCATCCCCGAGGGTTGCGCCATGCTCAGCTGCAGCAGCGAAAACCTCGCCCATGAGGCGCTGCTGGCCCTTTCTGTCGGCAGCGAGCTGACCTTCACCGTCCGGGCCGAGGACCCGCGCTGGAACGAGGTGCGCGAGGCGGTCGGCACCGGCGACCGTCTCATTGAGGACGGCGAGATTCAAAGCGAATTCGACTCCGCCATCGCCGGCACCAACCCCCGCACCGCCGTCGGCATCAAAGAGAACGGCGATGTGGTGCTGTACACACTGGACGGACGCAGCGCCTCCCACTCACGCGGTGCCTCCCTTGCGGCTCTCGCCGCTGAGATGGCGGCCCTCGGCTGTGTGGACGCCGTCAACTTAGACGGCGGCGGCTCCACCGCCCTCCTCGCCCGCCTCCCCGGCGACGCCGCCCCCACCCTGCAGACCCGCCCCGCCGACGGCAGCCTGCGCACCGTGGCCAACGCCATTCTGCTCACCTCCGCCGTCCCCGAAAGCGGCGAGGCGGCGTTGCTGCACCTCACCCCCTATGCCGGCGTGGCGCTGGCGGGATCGACGATCGCCGTCTCCGCCGCCGCCACCGACCGCCACTTCCACCCGGTGGAGGGGCCGGAGCAGGTCACCATCCGTCTGGACGGAGTGTCCGCTGAAGACGGACAGCTCCGTCTGCCGCAGCAGCCGGGAACCTTCGCCCTCACCGCCCGCGGCGGCGGTCTCAAGGGCGAGGCCCCCCTCACCCTCATCGACACGCCGGACAGCCTCGCCCTGACCCGCGAAGGCGGCGGCGGGCTGGCGGCGCTGGCGCTTGCGGAGGGCGAGCAGCTGCAGCTGACGGCGGAGGCTCTGTGGAACCGCCAGCAGGTGCTGCTCTCGATGGATGCCCTCACCTATGAGATGCAGGGAACCGCCGCCACGGTGGACGAAAACGGCCTGCTGACCGCATCGACGGTGTCGGGCAGCGCCGGCAGCCTCACTGTGCGCGCCGGGGAGCGCAGTGTCACCATTCCGCTGCGCACCGGCAAGGCCGCCTATTCGGTGGAGCGGTTTGAACAGCGTCAGTGGTGGAGTGCCGACGCCACCGTCACCCGCACCGCCGACCGCGGCGAGGTGCGCTACGGCCTCGCGGCCCTGAAGGCGGTCTATGACTTCACCGACTGGACGCCGCCCGCGCCGGAGGACGCGGAGGGCAACCCCGCCGCACGGCCCGGCAACGCGGAGACATCCGGCGGCACTCAAATCCCCTCCGCTCCCGCCGCGGATGACGCCGCCGAGGCCGATCCGGCAGACATCCCCGAATCCGGCGAATCCGCCGAAGCCGATCCGGCAGACAAGGCCGCATCCGAAGCCCTCGCCCCCCGTCCCACCTTCTCCCTCGCCCCCGAGGCCGCCTACGACCTCCCCGAGCAGCCGAAGGGCCTCACCCTCTGGCTCAAGGGCGACGCCGCCCGGCTGACGCTGGTCACCGACCGCGGCGAGGCGGCGGTGGAGTTCCCCGGCTCGTCGGATTATGTTGACCTCTATATCCCCCTGCCCGAGCGCAGTGCCCGCCTGAACGCGGTCACCGTCTGCCCGGCGCAGCCGGTGGGGACGCTGGTGATCGACCAGCTGACCGCCGTCTACCGCGAAGGCCCCGCCGAAACCCGCCCGCCGCTCATCGGCGAGCTGACCGCCGAGCTGCTGGAGGAGGGGACGGTCCCGCCGCAGCCGGAGCAGCCCCGTCCCGGGCCGGGCGACGCGGGAGCGGAGGACGAGGGGAAAGAGCCGGAAAATACCGATCCTTTGGAAGACAGCCGTCCCGCGGCGTCTCCCGACCCGGAGCAGGCCCCCCGGCCCGAAACGCCCCCCGTGCCGGAGGATCCCGCCCGCCCGGATGAAACCCCGGAATCGGAGCAGGACACCGTGCCCGACGCACCCCCCGCCCCCTCCGACGACACCCTCCCCGACGGCCTCGCCCTCCCCGCCCGCCGTCAGACCGCCGACCGATCTCACCTCACCGAGCCTGCCGCGCCGCCGGAGGGACTGGGCATCGCCCCGTCTGAAAATGCGGGTGAGAGGGCAGATGTTGAGGCGGATGCCGACACAGGCGCGGCGGCGGACACGGAGGATGCCCCCGCCCCTGAGCAACCGCCCGCCACCGGCCCCCGCTACCGCGTCACCGCCACCGTCACCACCGCCGAGGGCGGCCCGGTGCCGGAGTGGACGCTGACGCTGGACGGCGCCCCCCTCTCCGGCCGCTACGACCCCGTCTCGCTCACCCTGGAAGCGGAGGTCACCCGGCCCG
>JAFQKL010000376.1 GCA_017396965.1 Clostridia bacterium | reverse complement strand
GGGGGGTGCATTTTGCGGCTGTAGACGGGGAAGGCACGAGAGGACACGGGGGATTTTAAGAGGGATGTATTTTTTGAGGGGATTCTGGGGATATGGAATCTGGGGGCTGTTTTGGAGGGATTCTAAATTATTTTGTTTGGCGTAAAGGGATTTCGCCGCCTGCAGGCGGCGACCCCTGCAGGGGGCCGGGGCGCCCCTTCGGTATCCTCACCCGCACCTCATACCACCCCTCCCCCTCCTCCATCTCAGACAGCGCGGCAATCCCCGCCTCCTTCATCACCGTCACCGCCCGCTCCACCGTGTTGAGAAAGAGGCGCACATCCTTCACCACCGCCTTGCGCCGCCCGTGTCCCCCGGCGCCGGCGGAGGGGGTGTCGGTCAGCAGCCGCTCGACCAGACGCTCCGCCGCCGCCACCGTCATCCGCGATGCCGCCATCCGCGCCACTGCCGCCGCCCGCTGCTCCTCCGGCAGACGCAGCAGCGCCCGGGCGTGGCGCTCGCCCAGTCCCCCCTCGCGCACCGCGGCGCGGATCTCCGGGGCCAGCCGCAGCAGACGCAGCTTGTTGGCGATGGTGGACTGGGTCTTGCCCACCAGCGCCGCCGTCTCCTCCTGGGTCAGCCCCTGCTCGGTCATCAGCCGGGCGAGTCCCTCCGCCTCCTCAAAGCAGTCGAGATCCCGCCGCTGCAGGTTTTCCACCAGCGCCAGCACCGCCGCCCGCTGCTCGGGCAGCTCCATCACCAGCGCAGGAATCCGCTTCATCCCCGCCAGTCCCGCCGCCCGCAGACGCCGCTCCCCCGCCACCAGCTCGTACCGCCCCCGCCCCAGGGCGCGCACCGTCACCGGCTGCAGCAGACCGTTTTTGCGGATGGAATCGGCCAGCTCCTCCAGACCATCCTCGTCGAAACAGCGCCGCGGCTGGTACCGCGCCGGGGCGATCTGAGAAAGCTCCAGCTCAATTAACTTGTGGCTTCGCGGCGTGCGGGTCAACATTCGACCACCTCCTGTTTTGCGGGACAGCTTGTCCCGCTTTGGTACCAGAATACCATATTTTGGGACATTTTGCAAGGAGAATCGGTCGCGGGATGTCTGTCCATTCGACGGGATTCGACAAAAGCGGGGATGGGTTTTGATTTTGGAGGGTGGTTACGGGCCGATCCGGGGCATCCCATGATTTTCTTTGAGAATAAACTCAAAAGAGTTGATCTTCTCCCCTGTTCGTGGTACCATAGAGGCAGAATTCACGCAGAGGAGGGGTTGTGCATGACCATCGGAGAGGCGGCGCGGCGGCGGATTCTCGGGTTGTGCGAGGAGCGGGGGATCACGGTCAACCGGCTGGCGCTGCTGTGCGGCATGACACAGTCCACCCTCAGCAACATCGTCAGCCGTCGCAACCGCAGCATGACCCTTTCGACGGTGAAGAAGATCTGTGACGGGCTGGAGATTTCGGTGCAGGAATTCTTCGATTCCCCGCTGTTCGAGGGGCTGGAGCAGGAGATTTGCTAAGGCGACCAGGTCAGCCCACCGCGGGACACCAAAAAGACGCGCAAAACTTGCCCGTCGCACCCCGGCTCCCTCTCCGAGGGAGCTGTCAGCCGCAGGCTGACTGAGGGAGTCCGCGCAGGCTTCGCCCATCCGGCAGCGTCCACATCGACGTACAAACCCCGTCCCACGCACCCCGGCTCCCTCTCTGAGGGAGCTGTCGGCGAAGCCGACTGAGGGAGTCCGCGCGGGCTTCGCCCATCCCGCAGCACCCACACCAACGCACAAAGCCTGCGCAGACTCCCTCAGTCAGCTTCGCTGACAGCTCCCTCAGGGAGGGAGCCGGGGTGCGACGGGCGGACTTTGCGCGTTG
>JAFQKL010000033.1 GCA_017396965.1 Clostridia bacterium | reverse complement strand
CGTCCTCAACGATCCCTCCCTGGTGAAGTTCCAGCCCATGGTCAAGGCCGGCGGCAACCTGTTCATCAACAGCTCCATCGTCACCACCGAGCCTTCCCGCACCGATGTCAACATCATCAAGGTGCCCGCCAACGCCATCGCTGACGAAGTCGGCTCCTCCAAGGTTGCCAACCTCGTCATGGTCGGCGCTTACATCGGCTACACCGAGCTGCTGCCCCCCGAGAAGGTTCTGGCCACCGCTTTCAAGAAGCTGGGTGCCAAGAGACCCCACCTCAACCCCATCAACGAGGCCGCTTTCAACCGCGGCATGGAGATCGGCAAGGCTGCCAAGGCGTAAGATCTGTTTCCATTGTGTCCCGCGCTCCGGCGCGGGACACTTCTTTTATCAGTCTGCGCACCCAAAAGCACAGCAGCAGCACCCACAGCGCACACAAAGGAAGGCGCCCGGCAACTCTGCCGGACGCCTTCCTTTGTCTCAGTCTTCCACACATCCGAGGAAAAGCGGCTGTAAACAGGTTCTCAAACCGATAGCCAAAGCCTTCCGGCTCCGGGCCATCCGTTAATCCTTCTGTCCGTGGCCACAGCCGTGATGGCCGTGCCCGTGGTGGCCATGTCCATGGTGGCCATGCCCTCCGCAGCCGTGATGGCCATGCTCATGATGCCCATGTTCGCCGCAGTCGTGATGGCCGTGATGTTCACCGTGCGCGTGATGATCACATTCCGCATTGGGATCGCTGACCAGCGTGCCGGCCAGCAGCGCCTTCACCGCCTCATCGGCATTTCCCGATACGCCGTTGTACAGCTCGATTCCGGCCTCCTTCAACGCATCCTTGGCACCGCCGCCAATGCCGCCGCAGATCAGCCGGCACACGCCCTTCTCCTTGAGAAAAGACGCCAGCGCACCATGCCCGCTGCCGGCGGTCGCCACAATCTCTTCGGCAATCACAGTGCCTTCCTTCACGTCATACAGCTTAAACTGCTCCGTGTGACCAAAATGCTGGAAAATCTCTCCGTTCTCGTAGGTGACCGCAATTCTCATATCAAACCTCCTGAAATCTGAGCGGCGACGCTCCCGGCGCCCCGGCTGTTTTCTAAGATCAGTATACCGCAATTTCAGGCATATGTCAATAACAATTTTGACATATGACAAAAACCCCGCCTCACGGCGGGGTTTCACACGCAAAATCACCTGCGCAGCCTGCGGACACCCATATCGGGAAATCCGGCGATCCGCTCAGATCCCTGCCCACAGGTGAGAAGCCGATACAGCAGACGGCGGTTCCGATAGATGGCGCGGGGAAAAATCAGGCAATCCGAACAATCCTGCATTTTTCACACAGGGGATAACTGTCCCAAAACGGCTTCGCCGCCGCCAGCATCGCCTCGTAGGAGCTGCCATAAAAGTAAAGCGCCGTGTTTTTGCGCCCCGACCAGAAGCTGTACAGCCGGCCCAGCCCCTTCATCAGCGCCTCGGTGCGGGCGATGACGGTGTCAATATCGCAGTTTTGATACACCTCCGCCGCCAGTTCGGTGCCGTTGAGATACAGGGCCAAGCCCTCCAGCCTGCCCACCGGACGGCTGAGTCCCTCGCGTGACAACTCCGAGCCTGCCGGAATCCCGATCCCGTCCAGAACCGCCTCCACCGCGGCCAGGCCATGCTCGCTCGTGTCCTTCAGCCGCAGGAACAGCTCGCTGCCGCACACCTCGCCGCTGTCTTCCGTCTCTACCTGCGCGCCGGCCGCTTCGCCCAGCCCGGCCTCCCGCAGCCTGGCGCTCATCATCTCGACCATCGACTGAAGATGCACCGGCTGCAGCCGCATATTGAGCTTCAGCTTGAGAGGCTGCACAAACTGCCGCGACACTCCCGCCGCCGCAACACTTGGCCGCTCAATATCCACAACATGGTAAAATTCCCCCGCCTCCGCCAGCCGCCCCAGCAACGCCTCCGGGCCGGCGGCGCGGCAGAAATCCAGCTCCTCGCGGTAAAGGGGGATGAGCTGATAAAACTGCACCTCATCCCCGTCCGGCAACAGGCAGACGGCGGCCTCACGGTCGCCAATCGGGTCATCGAGAATACAGCCGCAGAAGCCGGTGTTGCAGGCATAGGGCTGACCGTGGTCCACCGTCTGCCCCCAGCCCAGCCAGGTGCCCAGCCGCAGCGGCACCCTCGCCGCCTCACGCAGCAGGGTCAGCGGCCAGCGCCATTCCTCGTCGTAAATATTGAGATTCCAGTCGGGCGGCAGCGTCATCACCAGCTCAAGCCGGTCCGGCTCGCCCGCCTGCGACTCCGGCACGTTCATGTGGTAGGCGCCCATCCCCATTGTCACCAGCGTGAAAAACGGGCGCTCCTCATTCGGCGGAATGATGTGGATGTTGACACGGATGTCATTGGTTCCCGACTCGCGAAACACGTTGGGCGAGATCCCAAAGGAGCTTTGAATATGATCCTCAATCGCCGCCCACGACTCCGGCCACTGGTAGTATTTGGGGTGAAACACCTGCTGCAGCAACCGATGCTCACACTCGAACAACAGCCGCGCTGCCGCCTGGTCCTCGCTGTCCTGCTCGGTGGCCTGACGCAGATAAAACAGCGCCTCGCCGCCCCGCTCCAAATAATAGAGACAGTACCCCATCTGGAAATTCCAGCGCGCATCCTCCCAGCCCTCATCCCGCACCGAGGACAACACCTCGTGCGCCTGCTTCAGCAGTGACGGCGCCTCGGGCGAGTCCGGGTCGGTCAGCAGATTGAGGGCGCGGGCGTGCGCAAGCACAACCTCATAGCTGCGGGCCTCCGCCGGCAGCTGCTCGACCAGCTCCACAATCTGACGATGACTGCCCTCTCGGTGCAGCCGCTTCAATTCCTCCAAAAGACGGGCGGGATCCAACTGATTCATGGGACGCCTCCTTGCTGTGGGTCTTTCTTTTCATGGTAGCATATTTGTGACCAAAAGAAAAGAGGGTAGGGGATTTTTTCGATCCCCATAAAGGCCGGCGCCGCTGAAAACCCTCGTGCACGCAAAACAATCCGTAATATCAGAGCGGAATACGCCAAAAAGGATCCGTCTATCCCCATCACCGGGTTCGGATCGACCCGGGAGAAATCTGCAATCACCCCTGCCCCCCGGACGGCACCAAAGCTCACACAAGGAAAAGGGACATCGCCGCGGCGATGTCCCTTTGAATCATCGAAACACAAAAGGCGAATGGGAAAAGGCAACGAAAATCAGTCCTTCTTCTCCTCGTCTTCTTCCTTCTTCTCGTCCTCGTCCTTTTCCTCAGACTTCTCGTCCTCGGACTCTTCGACTTTCTTCTCCTCGTCCTTTTCCTCAGACTTCTCGTCCTCGGACGCCTCGACTTCCTTCTCCTCGTCCTTTTCCTCAGACTTCTCTTCCTCAGACTCCTCGTCTT
>JAFQKL010000375.1 GCA_017396965.1 Clostridia bacterium | reverse complement strand
TGGTTCAACTCCGCCCGGAGGCACCATATGCGGATGTAGCTCATCTGGTAGAGCGCGACCTTGCCAAGGTCGAGGTAGCGAGTTCGAGCCTCGTCATCCGCTCCATCCGGCGCCATAGCCAAGTGGTAAGGCAAGGGTCTGCAAAACCCTCACGCCCCGGTTCAAATCCGGGTGGCGCCTCCAGAACAAAACCGCCTTTGTCGCAAGACAAGGGCGGTTTTGTTTTCCGTCCACAGTTGTTCTCTACCTGCTCCCGTTCAAGACCGTGGAACAATGGCTGCTATCGTGATGACAGCGCCCGGAACAACATCATTCATTTCACAAGGAGAACAAAAATGATCGATCTCACTGTCTGGATGAACGACTTTTTGCGCAGCCTGAACGACACATTTGCAGACCGCCTTTGGTTTGTCGGTTTGCAGGGCAGTTATGGCCGTGGGGAAGCGACCGAAACGAGCGATCTGGATGTGGTTGTCATCCTGGATCAGCTGTCTGTCGAAGACATTCACGCGTACCACGACATGCTGGATCCCCTGCCGCACAGAGAGCTGATTTGCGGCTTCCTCTCGGGCAGAGAGGAGATCCTGCATTGGGAACCCTCTGACCTGTTTCAGTTTTACCATGACACGACGCCGATTCAGGGAAGTCTGGACGAAGTGTTGGCGGTGGTGGACCAAGCCGCTGTGGACAGAGCCATCAAAATCGGTGCCTGCAATCTCTTCCACGGCTGTGTCCACAATATGCTGCACGAAAAGGACGAGGGCGTCCTGCGAGGGCTGTACAAATCGGCGTCCTTCGTCCTGCAGGCTATCCTCTTCCGGCAGACGGGGAGATATCTGAAGCATCAAACGGAACTGCGCAGCATCGCCTCGCCGGCGGAACAGGGCATCATCGACACCGTTCTGAGCCTGAAAGCAGGGGGTGCGGTCGATTTCCAGCCCATGTCCGAAGCCCTGCTCCTGTGGTCACAGAAGTGGATTTTAGCGAGCAGTGAAACAAATTGAGTGTGCGACCGGCTGCCCCGGTGGCACAGGAAGGAGCCTTCCATGCAGATTCGCCCCCTCTGTCCCGGCGATATTCCCGCCTTCTGGACCTTTCTCAACCGTCTCGACGACGAGACCGACACCATGATGTACGAGCCCGGCGAGCGCCGGCAGACCACCTCTGAGGCGGCGCTGGCGGAGGAGCTGGAGACCTGTGTCCTCTCGGGCGACGACCTGCTGCTGCTGGCGGTCGGGGAGGCTGAGGAGGGCAGCGGGGAGATCATCGGCTATCTCCGCGCCGAACGCGGCCCCTTCCGTCGTGTCCGCCACACCGCCTACCTTACCGCCGGCATTCTCGCCGCAGGACGGGGGCAGGGGATCGGCACCGCCCTCTTTGCCCGGCTCGACGACTGGGCGCGGGAAAACGGCGTACACCGCCTCGAGCTGACCGTCGAGTGCCGCAACGCTGTCGCCCTGCGCCTCTACCAGCGCGCCGGTTTTGTGATTGAGGGCCTGCGGCGCGACTCGATGCGGGTGGATGGCGCATGGGTGGACGAGTACCTGATGTCCAAACTCATCTGATTTGAAGCAAGGGAGGTGCCCCCATGAACAAGAAGCTGAAGCGGCTCGCCCTGCCGCTGCTCTCCGCCGCCGCCCTCCCCCTGGCGCTTTCCCTCTGGCCCGATTTGGGACACCGGCCCCGCCGGGCGGAAAAGGCGGCCTTCGCCCGCCGTGTGAACAACCACCGGGAGGGCCGCTTTCAAAACCAAATCCCGCTGCCGATGGACATGGCCCCGCGCTACACCGACCCCCACGCCCACCGCACCACCGGCCGCCCTGCCGTCCCCGTCAAGCCGCTGCCGGTGCAGACCCCGGAGCTGGGCGGGACGGGGGACAGTCTCACCTGGCTCGGCCACGCCTCGCTGCTGCTGCGCCTCGCGGGGCGAACGCTGCTCTATGACCCCGTCCTCTGCGACCGCACCGCCCCCGTCTCCTTCGCCGGCCCCAGGCGGTACACCGCCCTGCCGCTGAGGGCGGCGCAGTTCCCGTCCATCGACCTCTGTCTCTACTCCCACGACCACTACGACCACCTCGACCGCGCCACCGTCCGTGCCCTCGACGCCCGTGTCCGCCGCTACCTCGTCCCGCTCGGGGTGGGGGGCCACCTGCGCCGCTGGGGCGTCCGGGCGGACAAGATCACCGAGCTTGGCTGGTGGGAGCAGGTGCGGCTTGGCCCGCTCACCCTCACCTGCGTCCCGGCGCAGCACTTCTCGGGGCGCGGCCTCTTCGACCGCTTTGAGACCCTCTGGTGCGGCTGGCACCTCGCCACCCCCGACCGCAGCCTCCTCCTCGGCGGCGACGGCGGCCCCGGCCCCCACTTCGCCGAGATCCGCCGCCGCCTCGGCCCCCCGGACCTTGCCTGCCTCGACAGCGCGCAGTACAACATCCGCTGGCACGGGGTGCATCTCTTCCCCGAGGAGGCGGTGGAGGCGGCCTGTCAGCTGGGGGCCGTCACCGCCATGCCGATCCACTGGGGCGCCTACTGCCTCTCGGACCACGCCTGGGACGATCCCCCCGCCCGCTTCACCCGCCACGCCGCCGAATGTGGCCTGAACACCCTCACCCCGCGCATCGGGGAGACCGTGCCGCTGGAGGCTCTGCCGCCCTCTGTTTCCTGGTGGGCGGAGATGGAGGAGGGGTAAGCGCGGGAAAGAGCGGCCCCTGGTCTTCAAAAACTACGGTTCCACGCAGCATAGCCCGGGCCGTTTCACGGCCTCAGGCTGTCGAAAAACCCCTGTACAAAAAATCAAAGAAAACCGTCTTGCCGGTTTTCTTCCTTATCCTGGGCGCGGGACCGGATGTCAAGGGCGCCGAAGGCGGGGAGACGGAAAATTTTTGTCCCGTCCCCCGCAAGGGACAAAAATTTTCTGTCGACCGCACCCTTGACAGGAGGGACACGGGTCATGCTGCTGCCGAAGGCAGGCGGAAAAATCACATTTTTCCGCCTGCCTTCCATTTCTTCATAGCAAACAGAGCTTTTTGACAAGCAGGGGCCGTTTCACGGCCCTTCACCCTTGACGGGAGGGACGCGGATGACGCTGTTGCAGGCGACCGGGGAGGGGAATCCCGTTTCCCCTGGCCGCACGCTCTGCAAAGCGTTGCAAACTGTTTTGACACGCAAAAGCCCGGGCCCTCTCAAAAGGCCCGGGCTTATTTCATTCGTGATGAATTCAGAAGTTTTGGATCAGTAAGGATGGGATCAGGTTTTCAAACACAGCCAAACCGAACGAAGTCCCTTATTCTCCCTTCAGCCAACCCGCCACCAGATCCGCGGTGATCCGCTGCTGCTCCAGCGACTCGATCTCGGCCCAGCCGTCGTCATCCTGGTCGCCGTAGCTGCCGAAGCCGGCGTGGTTGCCGCCGGTGATCTCGTGTTCCTCAAAGGAGGCGGGCAGATTGGCCTTGCAGGTTTCGTACTCCTCGCGGTCCATCACCTTGTCCTGGTCGGCGGTGACCGAGAGAACGCGCAGGTCGGTGGCGGAGAGGTCCTTGTCGCTGTATGCTGCCAGCAGCAGCAGGCCCTCGGCGGCGTCGGGGTTGTCCGCCAGGAACCGTGCCGCCATGGCGCCGCCCAGCGAGTGACCGCCGACGTACCACTGCTCAATGGCCGGGTATTCGCCGATGAAATGGGCGGCCGCCGACGGCTCAAACGCCGCCATGCGCAGCGGCATCTCCACCAGCACACAGAAATAACCCTGCTCGGCGATCATCTGCATCAGCGGCGCGTAGGCATCGTGCTCCACCTTGGCACCGGGGTAGAAGATCAGGCCGGTGGTGGGCGTTTCGCCGGCGGGGCTGAAGACGTGGGCGCCGTCGCCTTTGGAGACGGTGACCAGATCGTTTGAAACCAGATACTCCTCCACCACATCCTCCGCGTTGAGGTAGCCGGTGAGGAACATCAGGGCGAACAGGGAGACGATCAGCATGACAATGGCAAGCAGCAGCACCGGGGTCGGAATGGGCTTGCGCCGCCGCGCGGGCTGCATGGCCAGCGAGGGCTTTCCGGCGAACGAGCCGACCCACTGATCGTCACTGCGGCCGGAAGATCTTTTCTTGCTCATGGGAAAAACACCTTCTCTTGTCTGTAGTTGGTCAGGAAAACGCCGCGCCGCTCCACCTGCTGCTCCCGGAGCAGACGGTAGCCGCGCCGCTCAAAAAAGGGACGGGCGGTGATGGAGACATCCACCGTCAACCGGGGACACCCCTGCCGCTGTGCCTCCTGCTCCAGAACGGTGCAGAGTGCGGTGGCCACGCCCTGTCCCGCCGCCTCGGGGGCGACGTAAAGGCAGTCGAAATACCCGTGGGGGGCGAGGTTGGCAAAGCCGAGCAGAGCGCCGTTTTCGCCCTCTGCCACCCAAAGCATCGTCTCGGCGATCCGCCGCTCAAAGGGGGCGGCGTCGGGGGCGGGAGACCAGGCATGGCGCTCGGCGGCGTCGTAGTCGGCGGCGCAGAGGATGTGGACAGCTTTGTGGAAGAGCGCGGCCAGGGCCGCGCCCTCTCCGGGCCGTCCGCGGCGGATGGTCGGAGACATCAAAACCCTCCTTGTGGGGCTTATAAAGGAAATGATACCACATTTCGCGCGGTGATGCAAGGAAAAGTCGAAAAAATTTCAGCCGGCAGTCGGCGGACGGTCGGGGGAGACGGGGCGGGGAGGGTTCTTTGTGACAAAAAAGGCGGCTCTGCTTCCCGCAAAGCCGCCCGTGGCCGGTCTTTTGGAACAATGCCGTGCGGCGATGCTCAAGCCCCCTCCGGCCCGTTCCACCGCTCGCTTCGGTCGAGCACCGCAGTCCCCGCCGCAAGCGAGGCGGGGACATCCACCGTCCGCTGGTTTCTGGAGCCGCGAAACCGCAGCTCGAGGCTGCGCTGTTCGATCAAAAACGGCCCGTCGATCAGGATGTCGAGCGAGGCCAGCAGGGCGGCGACGTTCTCGTCCTCTTTGAGGGAGAGCAGCTGCTCAAAGGTGTAGCCGCTGTAGGCCGCCGTCTCAAGGCCGCGCTCTTTGCACCAGCGGGCGAAGGGGGCGAGTGCCGCCGCCTGGCAGAAGGGCTCGCCGCCTGAAAAGGTGATGCCGCCGAGCAGGGGGTCGTCTGCCACCCGCGCCATGAGCTCCTCTGTCGTGGTGGGGGTGCCGCCCTCGAAGGGGTGGGTCTCGGGGTTGTGGCAGCCGGGGCAGTGGTGGGGGCAGCCCTGGGTGAAGAGGGTGAGGCGGATGCCGGGGCCGTCCACAATCGAATTCTGGACGATGCCGGCCAGCTGCAGGGTTTGTTCGTTCACAAAATCTCCTCCTTTTTCGGGATCGGCTCTTTGGGGTGGGCGCGGGGCAGCTGCCAGCCGAACCGCTCGGCCAGCAGGCGGATGACGAAGGTGAGGGTCGCCCCCGCCGTCATCGCCGCCGACACCCCGGCCGCCTGGAGATGGTAGTAGAGGTAGGCCCCCGCGAGGGCCGCGAGGGCGTAGATGTTTTTGGTGAGCACAAAGGGGATCTCGCGGGCCATGATGTCCCGCAGCATTCCGCCGCCCACCCCGGTGAGGGTGCCGACGAAGACGGCGAGAAAGCCGTTGTCCCCATATCCCGCGGCGATGGCGGCATGGGCGCCGGTGACGGCGAAGATGCCGAGCCCCACCGCGTCACACAGCTCGATCACCCGGTCGAGACGGCGCCGGGCATAGGGACTGCCGAAGCCGTAGCGCACCAGCAGGAACATCGAGAGCGAGGTGAACAGCGCCAGCTCCGCGTAGACCGGATTCTGGAACATGGCGGGCGGGGTCACCCCCAGCAGCAGATCCCGCACCACGCCGCCGCCCGAGGCGGTGGTGACCCCTAAGACGATGATGCCGAAGAGGTCGAGATCCTTGTCAATCGCCTTGGCCGCCCCCGAGAGGGCGAAGGCGACCACGCCGATGCACTCGGTGAGAAAGAGAAGGCCGGGGTTCATGGGGACACCTCCTTGTTGCCGGGCTGCCGATGCGACGGCAGCAGGGATGGCTGTAGAGATGGATGAGAGACGGATGAGAGACGGATGAGAGACGGGGAAAACGGCAAGCCGCCGGGAGGGGCGGCTTGCCGTGTTTGCAGACAGTGTGACGCTTCGCGGCGGGCAGGCTTACAGCCCGTGCTTCACCCGGTCGCTCTCCTCCGCCCGCTTGGCGTCGTTGAAGCGGTCGAGGGTGCCGACCAGGTAGCCGGTGATGCGGCGGATGCGCTCGAAGCCGATGCCGTCCGAGCCTTCCTTTCTGCCGCAGCGGGGGCAGGTGTCGCCGATGATGCCGCTGTAGCCGCAGACGGGGTCGCGGTCGACGGGGTGGTTGATGCTGCCGTAGCCGATGCCGGCGTCGTGCATGGCGCGGACGACGGCTTCAAAGGCCTCTAAGTTGTTGGCGGTGTCGCCGTCCA
>JAFQKL010000374.1 GCA_017396965.1 Clostridia bacterium | reverse complement strand
TCACCGGCAGGGGGGCAGGCTCCGGCGTCGGCTCGGCCGGCGGCGGGGTGGGGGGTGTCTCCGGCTGGGGGACAGGATCTGCCGGCACAGGGTCCACCGGCTGCGGTGCCGGGTCGGGGGTGGCGGGACGCGGCGCGGGGGCGGGGGTGGTGGGACGTTCCGTCTCCGCCGTCTCCCCGGCGGCGCGCTCGGCTTCGAGGGCGGCCAGCTGCTCCCGGGTGAGGCGCGGCCCGGCCGAGTAGTGGCGGACGCCGCCCTTCAGCTCCTGTCCCGCCTCGGCGTACAGCGTCTCCACCGTGACAAATTCAAACCCGCGCTCCTTCAGCGCGTCGATAATCAAAAAAGTGGCCTCGATGGTGGTGTCGTAGAGGTCGTGCAGCAGAATGATGTCGCCATCCTTGGTGTTGGCGAGGGTGAGGTTGACGATCGACTGGGTGTTGCGGCTCTCCCAGTCTCTGGTGTCCACCGACCAGTGGATCAGCGGCTCGGCCAGCGACTGGCGCACCTTGGCGGGCGCGTCTCCGTACGGCGGACGAACCAGCCAGGGGCGGACGCCGGCGGCCTGCTCAATCGCGTCGGCCGTGGAGCTGATCTGGCGGGCGATGCTGTCGCGGCTGAGTTTGGAGAGGACGGGATGGGAATAACTGTGATTTCCCACCAGATGTCCCTCCGCCACCATCCGCTGCACCGTCGCCTCGCGGCCGGCCACCTTGCTGCCCAGCAGGAAGAAGGTCGCCTGGACGCCGCGCTCCTTCAGCCCGTCGAGCAGGGTGATGGTCTTCTCCGAGGGGCCGTCGTCAAAGGTGAGGGCCACGCGGGGGGCGAGGTTGTCCGGCTCCGGCTCCGGCTCCGGCTCCGTTGCGGGCGGCGGTTCCACCGTCTCCGGGTCAGGGACAACAGGTTCCGGCGTGGCGACGGCGGCGAGGCCGCCATCCGGCGGAAGGGCGACAAGCTGCTCCCCCGTGTCCTCCAGAGGAAGACTTTCCTCCCCGGCAGAGGGCGTCCCGTCCGCCTGCGGGGCCTGGTAGAGCATGGGGCCGACCGCCAGCGAGCCCTGCGAGAGGGACAGCTGCAAACCGACCGACAGCAACGCTGTACACAACAGCATTGTCAACAGGCGCACCCATCTTTTTTGCTGAAGCCGGCGGTAGAGCATGGCGGCAACCCCTTTCTTCACTGTCTGATATTTCCAAGATTTTGCATCCTGACTTCTATAGTATAACAGCCCGCACCCTTGCTTGCAAGTGTATTTCGTGATAAAATAAAAATATCTCACCTGCGGCGCGCCGCGGGGGCAACGGAGGCAGAGAATGACAGAGGCGAGATTTTCCCGCACCGCCGGGCTGCTGGGCGAGGAGGGGGTAGCCCGTCTGCGGCGGGCGCACGTTGCGGTCTTCGGGCTGGGCGGCGTCGGCTCGTGGGCGGCGGAGGCGCTGGTGCGGGCGGGGGTCGGCCGGCTGACGCTGATCGACGGCGACGTGGTGGAGGCGAGCAACCTCAACCGTCAGCTGCCGGCGCTGCACTCCACGGTGGGGCAGGACAAGGCGGCGGTGCTGGCCGCCCGCTTTGCCGACATCGCGCCCGACGCCGAGGTGATTCCGCTCACCCTCTTTTTTGACGAGAAAACCCTCGAAAAAGTTCCCTTTTCCGACTTTGATTTTCTTGTCGACGCCATCGACTCCGTCCCCTCCAAGCTGCTGCTGATCGAGACGGCCACCCGCCTCGGCATCCCCATCATCAGCGCCATGGGCGCGGGCAACAAGCTCGACGCCTCGGCCTTTCGGGTGGGGGACATTTACGAGACCAGCGTCTGCCCGCTGGCGCGGGTGATGCGGCGGCTGCTGCGGCAGCGGGGGATCCCTTCGCTGCGGGTGGTCTGGTCCACCGAGCCGCCGCGCCCTGCCCTGGTGGGGCCGGACGGGCGGACGGTGCCGGCCTCGGCCCCCCATGTGCCGCCGGCGTGCGGGATGGTGCTGGCGGGGGAAGTGATTTTGAAGCTGTCGGGGGTGGAGATTTAGGGACTGCGCGAAGGCTACGACGGCGGCGGATGGGTCGCTGCCGTGCGTCTTTGTGCCTGCAATCTTGTTGTGTCCTGCCATGCTTGCCCCATCTGCCGCCGCCATCCCCTCGGGTATGACAGACTGTTCCCGCCCTGCTTGTCGCGCCCGATCATCTCTGCCCCCCTGTTA
>JAFQKL010000373.1 GCA_017396965.1 Clostridia bacterium | reverse complement strand
CTGACCGGGCCGCTGCTCTGCGACAGCACCTCGAGGATGACCTTGCGACGCTCGTTGGCATTCATGGCTCCGCTCCACTCCTTTTCGGCCCCATGCGGTTGGGGCAAGGGGTTTTTCTTATTTTACCACAAAATTCGCCAGCCGAAAAGGGGGAAGCGAGGATTTCGGGGCGGGGATTTTTACGCGCATGGGGACACGGGCCGGCGGATGGGCTGCGACGCGGCGGGGCAGGCTTCGGCGGCCGGGCGGTCGGATGAAGGGAAAAGCTCCCGGGGCACGGCAGACCGGAGGAGGCGGAGTCCTGCTGCGAAAGGGGGAATCGTCTCCTCCAGCGAGAGGGGGCACGGAGACCTGGGCAGCGGTGTCCTGTTGAGCCGGGGGCGGACAGCGAACACTCCGGGCACCGTCAACCCTCCCGCAAAGCCCCGTCCGACGGATCTCAGTCCCCCGTCCGGCCGGGGGAGAGCAGGTCTTTGAGGTCGCCGAACTCATAGCCCATCTGCCGGTATGCGGCAATCAGCTCGCCGAGGATTTCGGCGTTGGTGGTGGAGGTGGAGTGCAGCAGCAGAATGGCGCCGTTGTGGATGCGCGGCAGCAGCTTTGCCATGGCCTGCTCGCGGGTGGGCTGGTTGTCGGTGTACCAGTCGACATAGGCGAGGGACCAGAAGACGGTCTGGTACCCCAGTGCCTTGGCCGTCTCCAGATTCTGCAGGCTGAACTTGCCCTGCGGCGGGCGGTAGACCTTCGGCATCGGCTCCCCCACCGTCTCCAGATAGAGCGCCTCGAGGTCGGCCAGCTCCTTTTCAAAGGCCGCGGGGTCGGCGATGCGGCTCATGTCGGGGTGGGAGAAGGTGTGGTTGCCCACCAGATGTCCCTCGGCGACCATGCGGCGGACGAGGTCGGGCTGGTCGGCGATGTAGTTGCCCACGAGGAAGAAGGCGGCAGGGACGCCTTCGGCGGCCAGCGTGTCGAGAATGGGGGCGGTGCAGCCGTTTTCAAAGCCGGCGTCGAAGGTGAGGTAGATCACGGGCTTGCCGACGTCGCCCAGGAAGCAGGCGTCGTAGGAGGCGAGCAGCTCGGGGGTGGCGTTGCCGACCGGCGGCTGGCCCTCCTCGGGGAAGGAGAGGCCCCAGCTGTCCGGCACCGCCGCCGTCGCCGCCGCCTGACGGCGAAAGGCCGTGGCCGAGAGGGCGCCGCACAGCACGAACAGGCCGCAGCACAGGGCCATCGCCCGCCGTTTTCTCGGCGTCAGCCCGGCCGGTGCCCTCAGCCGGGGGAAGCGGATGGTTTTGAACAAAGCAATCCCTCCTTTTGGGCTTTTGGGGCAAGGATATTCGAGCGGTCCCGCTGTTATGTCTTCGGCCGCAGGTTTTGCTTTTGTCGGGGACACTGCCGCCGGCGGCGCAGCGCCGGCCCATCCTTTCGGCCCCCTGTCCTCTCGTGCCGACAAACACAAGGCCGCACCGGCAAACTCCCGGTGCGGCCTTGAAGCATCCATTTTTTTACTTGTGATATAACCGATTACTCTGATACACCGGCTCCATCGTCAGACGGATGCCCACCTTGTGCAGCAGGTCAATATCCACCTGCGACAGAATCACGGTGGAGTGGGCCTCGCTGTCCTTGAGGTTGGGCAGCTGCTCCATCGCCTTCTGGGCCTGCGGGTCGTTGACGGCGCAGATGGCGAGGGCGAGCAGGGTCTCATCGGTGTGCAGCCGCGGGTTGCGGTTGCCGAGATGCCCCACCTTGAGCGCCTGGATCGGCTCGATGACGGCGGGGGAGATGAGCAGAACGTCGTCGCCCAGTCCGGCGAGGTGCTTTAAGGCGTTGAGCAGCGCCGCCGAGGTGGCGCCGAGCAGGGGGCTTGTCTTGCCGGTGACAAGGGTGCCGTCCGGCAGCTCAATGGCGGTGGCGGGGTCGCCCGTCTGCTCCGCCTTCTCGATCGCCGGTGCGACGCAGGCGCGCTGCTCGGGCGTGATCCCCGCCTGGCTCATCACCAGCTCCATGCGGTACAGCGCACTCTGGTCGATGCGGCCGGCCTTGATGTCAAAGCGGGTCTGGTAATAGCGGCGGAGAATCTCCTGGCGGGAGGCCTCGCAGCAGGCCTCGTCGTCGACAATGCAGTTGCCCACCAGGTTGACCCCCATGTCGGTGGGCGACTTGTAGGGGCAGTGGCCGAAGATGCGCTCAAAGATGGCGGCCACCACGGGGTAGATCTCCACATCGCGGTTGTAGTTGACGGTGACGATGCCGTAGGCCGTGTGGTGGTAGGGGTCGATCATATTGACATCCTGCAGATCCACCGTCGCCGCCTCGTAGGCCAGGTTGACGGGGTGGTTGATGGGCAGGTTCCAGACGGGGAAGGTCTCAAACTTGGCGTAGCCGGCGTTGACGCCATGGCGGTGCTCATGGTAGAGCTGGGAGAGGCAGGTGGCCATCTTGCCGCTGCCGGGGCCGGGGGCGGTGACCACCACCAGCGGACGGCTGGTCTCGATATAGTCGTTCTTGCCGAATCCGTTGTCGCTGACGATGTGCTGCACGTCGGCGGGGTAGCCTTCAATGGGGAAATGGCGAAAACAGGGGACGCCGAGGCTCCTCAGCTTGTCCTCAAAGGCGCAGGCCGCCCGCTGCCCGGAAAACTGGGTGAGGCAGACGCTGCTCACCATCAGCCCGAGGCCGCGGAAGGCGTCGATGAGGCGCAGGGTCTCCTGATCGTAGGTGATGCCAAGGTCGCCGCGGCGCTTGTTCTTTTCCAGATGATCGGCATTGACCGAGATCACCAGCTCCGCCTGATCCCTAAGCTCCAGCAGCATCCTCACCTTGCTGTCCGGCTGGAAGCCGGGGAGGACGCGGGAGGCGTGAAAGTCGTCAAACAGCTTGCCGCCGAACTCCAGATACAGCTTGTCAAACTGGGCAAAGCGCTCTCTGATGTGCTGGGACTGACGCTTGAGATAGGCATCGTTGTCAAAACCGATCGCACGCATGGCATACCCCTCCTAATTCTGGCTGTTGTGTTCTCAAACATCCCCCATTTTACCGTTTTTACCCGGGGTTTGTCAATGCGTCGCCGGAATCTTTTTTCCCGCTTTGGGTCAATTTGTCGCTTTGGAGGCAAGCGGCAGCTCGAAGCGCAGCTCCTTGAGACCGGGGAGCCAGAAGTCGGCCGCGTGCTCCTGTGCAAGCTGCTGAAACCCCAGCGAGCGGTAGAGGTGGTGGGCGGCATCAAGGCCGGTGGCGGTCTCCAGATAGACCATCGGGAAGCCGGCGGTGCGGCAGTAGTCCACCGCCTCCTCCACCAGACGGCGGCCGAGGCCCTTGCCGCGCAGCTCGGGCAGCAGCAGGAACCAGCGCAGCTGGGCGCAGTCGCCGCGGTCGAGAATGGCGAGGCTGCCCACCAGCTCCCCCTCCCGCTCAACCAGCCAGAAGCGGTCGCGCGGCGAGGCGGGGGCGGTGAGATAGTCGGCAAAGGTTTTGGCCACATAGCCCTCAAAGCAGGGGTGGTAGCCGAATTCCCCGCAGTAAAGACGGCCGTGCAGGGCGATGATCGCCCCCGCGTCGCCGGGGCGGAGGGTGGAACGGATGGTTGGTTGCATGGCGGTTCTCCTGTTTCTTCTTTCGTGTGGTTTTTGTATTATAATGATGGGATAGTGTAGCACGGGGCGGTTGTTTTGTCAACCCCGCTTGCAATCTCGGCGATTCTTTAGTATGATGAAGGGGAAGGGACGGGCGGGGAGCTTTTTCGCCCGTCCGATACCCCGAGACCGATTTGAATTAAGGGAGGACGATCATCATGTACGCTTCCAGAGAGCTGTCCAAGGAACTTTCTCTGCCCCTTGTCCGCGTGACCGAGGCGGCGGCGCTGCGGGCCGCCCGCACCCAGGGCCACGGCGACAAAAACGGCACCGACGCCGCCGCGGTGGACGCGATGCGCGGGATGCTCGATTATATCGACATTCGCGGCACCGTCATCATCGGCGAGGGCGAGAAGGATGAGGCCCCCATGCTGTACTGCGGCGAGCAGGTGGGCATGATGCGGCCGGACAGTGTGGAGGTGGACATCGCCGTGGACCCCGTGGACGGCACCACCATGACCGCCAACGGCATGGGCAACGCCCTCTCGGTCATCGCCATGGGTGACCGCGGCTCGATGATGAGCATCCCCTGTTTCTACGCCTTAAAGCTGGCCTGCGGCCCGATGCTGGCCGGTCACCTCGACCTCAACGCCAGTCTGACCCAGAACATCCGCGTCGCCGCCGCCCGGCTCGACAAGAGCTATGCCGACATCACGGTCGCCGTCTTAAACCGTCCCCGCCACAATGAGTACATCAAGGAGCTGCGCTCCTTGGGCTGCCGCATCAAGCTGATTCAGGACGGCGACATCGCCGCCGCCATCGCCACCTGCGACGAGGACCGCGGCATCGACTTTTACTACGGCGTCGGCGGCGCGCCGGAGGCCGTCATCACCGCCGTCGCCATGAAGGCGCTGGAGGGGGATCTGCAGGTCAAGATGTGGCCCACCCGTCAGGAGGAAAAGGACGCGCTGGCGGCGGCGGGGCTGTTTGAGGAGAAGGTGTACACGGCGGAGGATCTGGCCAAAGGCGAAAACCTCATCTTCTCGGCCACCGGCGTCACCGACGGCGAGCTGCTGCGCGGCGTGCGCTTCTACGGCGACCGGGCGAAGACCGAATCGCTGCTGATGAGAAACCAGACCAAGACCGTCCGCCGCATCGAGGCGGTGCATAACTTAAAGCACAAGACCCTGCCCTCCAAGTCCTCCAATCAGGAGCGGGAGATCTGAGGCGTGGATTTCCCCGGGCAGAAACCGGCCGGCGCCGGCCGGGGTGGGGAGATTCCCGGCCCGGCCGGCGCCGCGTTTTGCAGAGAGGGAACCTGCGCAGGCGGAGAGCGGGGCGGGAGAGCATCCGATCCGGGAGGTGTTTGCGGATGAAGACGGCCAAAAGCCCCGGCGCGAAACGGCGCGGCGGCAGTCTCCTCGCGCCGCTGCTCGACCTGATCTACCCGCCCCGCTGTCCCCTCTGCGGCGCGCTCTCGGAGGAGGGCCTGCCCTGTGACGCCTGCGCCGTCGCCCTCGTCCCCCTGACGCCGGAGGAGCCGCTGCCCGGCCTCCCCGGCTGTTATGACCTGCTGATCGGCGCCTGTCTCTACGAAGGCGTCGCCCGCTCCGCCGTATTGCGCTACAAGAAGCTCGCCCTGCGGCAGGGCGAAGCCTTTCTCGCCGCCCGCCTCGCGGTTGCAGTGCGCCGCGCAGGGCGGACGGCGGAGCTGGTCACCGCCGCCCCCGGCAGCACCCGTGAGACGAAGCGGCGCGGCTACGACGCCGGGGCGCGCCTCGCCGCCGCCGTCGCCAACCTGCTCGGCCTCCCCTTTGTCCCCTGCTTTGCACCCAAGGCGGGCGGGCCGCAGAAGGAGCGCGACCGCGCCGCCCGGGCCGCGGCAGCCGCCGAGCTTTGCCTGCTCCCCGGGGTGTCCGAACGGGTGAGCGGCCGCAGTGTGCTGCTGATCGACGACGTCGTCACCACCGGCGCCACCATGACCGCCTGCGCCGGCCTGCTCAGGACAGCGGGGGCGGACACCGTCACCGCCGCCGCCTTCGCCCTTCATCCGCAGATGGTCGGCGAAAGCAGCCCCTCCCCTGACCCGGCACAGCTCCCGGAAGAAGATTTCTGAGAAATCCCCGGAAAACCCGCAACAACCCCCAAAAGAAACACAGGATGAGCGGCCAAACGGCCGAGAGGAAAGGAGCGATCTTAATGACCGACCCCCGCTTTGATCTCACAGCAGACCACCGCCAAAACGGCTCGATGCGCTGGCAGCGCAGCGACGGGCGCGCCGACGTCATCGGCATGAACACCGCCGACCTCGACTACCCCTGCCCGCCCTCGGTCAAGGAGGCCACCCGGGCGATCTGGGAGGAAAACACCTTCAACTACCGCTACAAGCCGGACAGCTACTTTGAGGCGATCCTCGGCTGGTACCGCCGTCAATACGGCCTTGAACTTGAGCGCGGCTGGCTCTACAATGTCCCCAGCACCTTGGGGGCGGTGCAGCTCGCCCTCGAGCGGCTGGCCGCGCCGGGCGACGCCGTCCTCGTCCACACCCCCTGCTTTGGGCCCATCCAGTCCCAGCTGCGCCTCGGCGGCTATCGCATGGTGGAAAGCCCCCTTCGGCTGGTGGATGGGCGGTATGAAATGGATCTTGCCGATTTTGAGAAAACTCTCAAATCAGAGCGCCCCAAGGTCTTTTTGATGGTCAACCCTCACAACCCCACCGGTCGGGTGTTCACCAAAGAGGAGCTGACCGCCCTGGTCGACCTCTGCGACCGCTATGGGGCGAAGATTGTCTCAGACGAGGTCCACTCCCTGATCCTGCACGGCTGCCGGCACACGCCGATTCTCGCCGTCTCAGAGCGGGCGCAGGCGATCTCGGTGCAGGTGGTGAGCATGAGCAAGGGGTTTAACCTGATGGGTCTGCCCCATGCCATTGTCGCCGTCGCCGACCCCGTCCTGCGGGAGAAGATGGCGGCCGCCGTCGGCGCCCACTCGTTTGGCTACGCCTCCAATGCCTACTGCATCGCCGCCGTCACCGCCGTGCTGGACGGGCGGGCGGATGACTGGCTGCGGGATGTCACCGCCTACATCGGCGAGAACATCAAGGCCGCCCTCGCCTTTTTCAAAGAGCGGCTGCCGCAGCTCGTGCCGATTGCCCCCGAGGGCAGCTTCCTCCTCTGGCTCGACTGCCGCGCCCTCGGCCTCCCGCCCGCCGAACTCGACCGCTTCTTTCTCGACAAGGCCGGCATCGACCTCTCAAACGGCGCCAGCTTCGGCCCCGAGGGCGAGGGCTTTGTCCGCCTCAATCTCGCCGTCACCAGAGCCACGCTGGAGGAGGCCCTGTCCCGCATCGAACGGGCGGTGAAGGGGTGATCTCTGACCGTCCGGCGGATACAGACTTGGAAATTTTTGAAAAACGGCGGTTATTTTTGAAATAGCGATTGATTTTTTCTGCGGGTTATGTAAAATATAGAGGGGAGCCTCGCTCCTGACAGATCGTAAGAAAAACCGCCGCAGAACCCTCTGCGGCGTCTGATGATTGCCAAAACACAGCAGCAGCCGGCTTCTGGCCGAGCTGCCTGAACCAGTTGTTTGTTAATGAAGTAAATCAAAGAATTCATCATAGAAGGAGACAGGGGACAGCCCCGGGAGGTATCTGCAGTGGCAGTTTTCAACGCAGCAAAAGAGATCGGCATTGACTTAGGCACCGCCAGCGTACTCATCTACGTCAAGGGCAAGGGGATTGTCCTGCAGGAGCCGTCGGTGGTGGCGATCGAGCGCAACACCAATAAGATTCTCGCCGTCGGCACCGAGGCGCAGCGGATGCTGGGGCGCACTCCCGGCACCATCGTCGCCATCCGCCCTCTGCGGGACGGGGTGATCTCGGACTACGAGATGACCCAGCGGATGATCAAGTATTTCTTAAAGAAGGTGTGCGGCTTCATGCTCTTAAAGCCGCGCATCATGGTGTGCGTCCCCTCCGGCATCACGGAAGTTGAGGAGCGCGCCGTTATCGACGCCACCAACCAGGCGGGCGCCAAGAAGACCTACCTGGTTGAAGAGCCGATCGCCGCCGCCATGGGCGCCGGCATCAACATCGAGATGCCGGACGGCAACATGGTGGTAGACGTCGGCGGCGGCACCACCGACATCGCCGTCATCTCCCTGGGCGGCGTGGTCGTCAGCGAGTCGATCAAGACGGCGGGGGACAAGTTTGACGAAGCCCTCACCAAATATTGCCGCAAGAAGTACAACATTCTGATCGGCGAACGCACCGCCGAGAAGATCAAGATGGAGATCGGCTGCCTCTACCCGATGGAGGAGAAGGCTTCGATCGACGTCAAGGGCCGCTGCCTGATGACCGGCCTGCCCCGCGTCTTCACCATCTCCACCGACGAGGTGATGGAGGCGTTTGACGAGTGCGCCACCACCATCATCGAGGGGGTTCACAGCGTCCTCGAGCGCACTCCGCCCGAGCTGCTGGGCGACGTGGCCCAAAACGGCATCATCATGACCGGCGGCGGCTCCCTCATCAAGGGCTTCTCCCAGCGCATCGAGGCCAAGACCGGCATCCCCACCTATGTGGCGGACGACGCCATCTCCTGCGTGGCCCGCGGGACGGGCAAGTGCCTCGACCGTATCAGCAAGCTGCAGGACGGCACCATCAATCTGGCGAGAAACCGCGAGATGTATTGATGGGTGATGAACCGGCGCGGCGGGGACGAGCGTCCGGCGCCGTTGCCCTGCCGGGCTGAGGATTCCGGCTGGGACTGTGAGCGTTCGCGTCTTTGCGATTCTTGGCTGTTTTGTCATTCTTGGCTGTTTTGAGATGGGAACAAAACCACAGGCTGCCGATGGAGATCGACAGCCTTGGTTTGTTGTTTTTTAAAAGGGATTTTGGGCGCTGACGGGGTTTTAAAAGCACAGTGAACGGCCCTCCTGCTTGGTTTTGGCAGGAGGGCTGTTTTGTTTTCGGCAATAACAGGTTCGGTGGCTTCTCTGCTGCACGGCGGCCAAATTGGGCGCGAAAAGGCCGGTCTGTCAAGGAAAAAAAAGGCAGGGGGCACAAAAACCCGTCCCTCGCAAGGCAGCCGCCCGCAGGCAACCGCAGCCTCGCCCGCCGCACAGCGTCCAAACCCAGCGCGAAAAGTCAGGTCTGTCAAGGGTTCAAGGGTGGAGATTTTTGAAAATCCGTCCCCCGCAAGGATTTTCAAAAATACGACCCGTCCCTTGACAGACCGGGCACTTAGCACCCCATAATGGAAAGAGGGGCGATAGCCACTCTGTGGCATCGCCCCATGTCTGCATTACAGAGACAACCTTGCCCATCGCAAAACTCCAAAACCCAACGCATCAAGGCCTTTCGCTGAACCACAGCAAAAGGCTCTACCGACGCTCCAACCTCACAGCGCCCACCCACCCGCCCCGGCCAGCCTGACGGCCCGCGTCCACACCTCG
>JAFQKL010000372.1 GCA_017396965.1 Clostridia bacterium | reverse complement strand
CCGCACAGATTCAAAGCAAAGGCCCACCCGACGCTCCAACCGCTCAGCGCCCACCCACCCGCCCTTTTGGGCCTTGGCGCCCGCGTCCACACCCCTCACGGGCCGGCTTCCCGCGCTGTTTCAAAGAAAACGATCCCGCCAACGCTCCCACGATGTCTTCCGCCATAAGAAAGGAACAAAGCATGGCCAAGCAGAAGAAAGCGCCTCCCCAAAAACAGTATATCGAGGGCACCTTCACCGACCAGCCGATCACCGAGACGCTGGAGAAGAACTATATGCCCTATGCCATGAGCGTCATCATCTCCCGCGCCATCCCCGAGATCGACGGGTTCAAGCCCTCCCACCGCAAGCTGCTGTACACCATGTACAAAATGGGCCTGCTTCAAGGCCCGCGCACCAAGTCGGCCAACGTGGTGGGGCAGACGATGAAGCTCAACCCCCACGGCGACGCCGCCATCTACGACACCATGGTGCGCCTCTCCCGCGGCTACGATGCCCTGCTGATGCCCTATGTCGACTCCAAAGGCAACTTCGGCAAGGTCTTCTCCCGCAACATGGCCTGGGCCGCCTCGCGCTACACCGAGGTGAAGCTCGATCCCATCTGTAAGGAGCTGTTCAAGGAGATCGACCAGGATGCCGTGGACTTTGTCCCCAATTACGACAACACCTTAAAGGAACCGACGCTGCTGCCCACCACCTTCCCCAATGTGCTGGTCAACGCCAACCAGGGCATCGCCGTGGGCATGGCTTCCAATATCTGTTCCTTTAACTTCAAAGAGGTGTGCGACACGGCCATCGCCGTGATTGAAGACGGCAACCACCCCATCGCCTCCACCCTCCTCGCCCCCGACTTCTCGCAGGGCGGCTACCTGCTCTACAACGCCGCCGAACTGAACAAAATCTACGAGACGGGCCGCGGCTCCTTCCGCCTGCGGGCCAAGTACCGGGTGCTGCCGAAGGAGAACATCATCGAGGTCTATGAGATCCCCTACACCACCACCGTCGAGGCGATTATCGACAAGATGATCGACCTGTTCAAAGGCGGCAAGCTCAAGGAGATCAGCGACGTGCGCGACGAGACCGACCGCACCGGCCTTTGCATCGCCATCGACTTAAAGCGCGGCGTCGACCCCGACAAGCTGATGTCCCGCCTCTTTAAGCTGACCCCGCTGGAGGACAGCTTTTCCTGTAACTTCAACATCCTGGTCAACGGCACCCCCAGGGTGATGGGGGTGCGGGAGATTCTAAACGAGTGGACCGCCTTTCGCGCCGGCTGTGTGCGCCGCCGCATCACGGCGGAGCTTAGTCAGCTGCGCTCGCGGCTGCATCTGCTGGAGGGCCTGCGGCTGATCCTGCTCGACATCGACCGCGCCGTGGAGGTGATCAAAAACACCCCGCAGGACAGCGAGGTGGTGCCGAACCTGATGATCGAGTTCGGCGTCGACGAGATTCAGGGCGAGTACATCGCCGAGATCAAGCTGCGCTCGCTCAACAAGGAGCTGGTGCTGAAACGTCTCTCCGAGGTCGACTCGCTCAAAGACGAGATCGCACGGCTGGAGAAGATCTTAAGCAGCGAGCGGCGGATCTCACAGGTGATCGTCAAGGAGCTGAAGGCGCTGCGGGACAAGTACGACATCCCCCGCCGCACCGAGATTCTCTATGAGGACCAGCTACCCGAGCCGGAGGAGGTGACGGTGGAGGACTACCCCGTCCACTGCTTCTTTACGAGAGAGGGCTACTTCAAGAAGATCACCCCCCAGTCGCTCAGGATGTCCGGCGAGCAGCGGCTGAAGGAGGGGGACGCCGTTCAGTGGACGGCGGAGTGCGGCAACCGCGCCGATCTGCTGGTGTTCACCAACACCTGCCAGTGCTACAAGGCAAAGCTCTCGGATTTTGAAGACACCAAGGCCTCGGCGATGGGCGTCTACCTGCCCAGCCGCCTGGGGATGGAGGAGGGCGAGACGGCGGTGGCCGTGGTGGTGACCGCGGGCTATGAGGGGCATCTCTGCTTCTTCTATGAAAACGGCAAGGCCGCCCGCGTGCCGCTCGCCTCTTACGCCACCAAGACCAACCGCAAGAAGCTGACCGGGGCTTTCAGCGACAAGTCACCGCTGGTGGCGCTGACCGTCGGCGAGGGGGCGGTGGTGCTTTGCTCCTCCTCCGGCAAGCGGCTGATCGTCGACCCGGTGATGATTCCCGAAAAGCAGTCACGCAGCACCCAGGGGGTGCAGGTGCTGACCCTGTCCTCCCGCCACAGGCTCACGGGGGCGGAACCGCTGCGCGAGGGGATGTTCGCCTCGGAGGCGCGGTACCGCGCCAAGGCGCTGCCGGCGGCGGGGGCGACATTGTCGGAGCAGGACCGGGGACAGCTGGAGATGTTGAGTTGAGCGGAGCCTTTCAGGCAGGACGCTCACAATGATCCGGCAGCCCGCCCCGCCCCCGGCAGGGGCCGCCGTCCGCAGAGGGCTTTTCTCCTCTTTCCCTCCCTGACGCAGAAGCGGGTGGGATTGTACCCGCACAGGCGGGGTTTGCGCGTTGGTTCGGGGAGGGCTTGT
>JAFQKL010000371.1 GCA_017396965.1 Clostridia bacterium | reverse complement strand
GTATAGAGATTCATCCGATCCCCCCGCGCGAAGCCGCAGAGGGTGACACCGTACTGCACGGCCATCTCAATGGCCACATCGGTGGGCGCCGAGCGCGAGACTACCAGCGGCAACCGGGCCTTGACCGCCTTGATCAGCATATCACTGGGCACACGGCCGCTGGTCATGAGAAAACACTCGGAGGGAGAAATCCCATCGAGCAGGGCGGCGCCGATCACCTTGTCGAAGGCGTTGTGTCTCCCTAAGTCTTCCATGAAATAGAGCAGCTTGCCCTTGCTGTCACACAAAGCGCAGCTATGTACACCGCCGGTGGCGGTGAACAGCTCGCTGCTCTCCTGAAACGACTCCACCAGGGGGACGATATCCTCGAGGCGGAAGGTCAGGCTGCTGACGAGCGGTTCCGGCGCTCTCTTTTCCAGCGCGCGAAAGGCGGCGGAACGGGGGGCGCCAAGGCCGGTGCCGACGGTGCGGACCCCGGTTTCGATCAGAGGCGCCGCCTCCGCCAGGGTGACATGGGCGCCCTGCTCATCGACGGTGAGCGCCAGCAAATCCTCCCTGCCGCGGATGGCCCCCTCATTCATGAGGTGGCCGACGGTGAGCGCCTCCAGATCCTGCGCAATGCAGATCAGGTCGGCATACGGCTCGCCGCCCACAAAGATGCGGTGGCGGTGCTCCCGGATGACCGAATCGCTCATCGGTATCCGGCGGTCGCCCTTGATGCGGGTGATCTCGAATGACTGAATGACCTTCATGACTGCTTCCTCAGCAAATGCATATATTCTTCGATTTTCTCGCGGGTGTTGAGGTTGAAAAACAACGACCAATCGGGCGTGAAAATCCTCGCCTCCGCCTCCGCGACAAACAGCGTATCGCTCTCATCGAGCAGACGGTGAACCGAGGTGTTGTCCCCATACAGCCGTTCCTCCAGCGTGGGAATCAGCGCTCTGCCGTAAAAGGCGTGAAACGGCTCAATCCAGCTGCCGAAGCGCGTGACACAAGCGTCTGAAGGCTGCTCCTCCAGACGCTGCATCATGTGTTGACAGTACGCGTCATTGAAATTGGGCATATCACAGGCGACTGCATAGATGTATTCACTTGTCGACTCCGACAAAGCAGCGTGAATCCCGGAGAGGGGGCCGCGGCCGGGGATGATATCCTCTGTGACCCGCACCGGCAATTCTTCATACAGTTCAGGATGGCGCGTGACCACAAGAACATCGTCGAAGCTTCGGCTCAACTGCGCGATAATGTGATAAATGAGCCGAAGACCGCCGATCTGCAGCAACTGCTTGTCAAAGCCCATGCGGCGGCTTTGGCCGCCCGCCATGATGGCCGCAGTTCCAAATTTTTTCATCATTTCGAGAAATGGCTCACTGCGGCAGACCGAAGTCTGCCGCAGTGATGAATCTCCTTAAGACTTACGCTTTCTCAACCTTAACGGCACAGACCTTGAACTCCGGAATCTTGGCGATCGGGTCGGTGACGGTGTTGGTCAGCTTGTTGGCAGGACCGTCGACAAAGTGGAAGGGCATGAAGGTGACGCCCTCGGCCACCTTATCGGTGACGTGCGCGGTGGAGATGACCTCGCCGCGGCGGGAAGTGACCTTGACCTTCTCCATATCGCCGATGCCAAGCTTGGCAGCGTCAGTGGGGTTGATCTCGATGAAGGAGTAACCGGCGATGTTGTTCAGACCCTCGGTCTTGCCGGTCATGGTGCGAGTGTGGTAGTGGTAGAGGATACGACCGGTGGTGAAGATGAGGGGATACTCATCATCCGGCAGCTCCGCGGAGGGCTGGTAGCTGTGGGGCTTGAAGATGGCGCGCTCGCCGCGGGAGAACTTGGTGGTGTGCAGGGTGGGAGTACCGGGATGCTCCTTGTTCGGAACCGGCCAGCAGAGGCTCTCGGTCTCGAGGCGCTTGTAGTCGATACCGGCATACTGAGGAGTGACGGAGGCGATCTCATCCATGACGGCAGCGGCGTTCTCGTAGTGAGTCGGGTAGCCGAGGCGGGTCATGACATCAGCCAGGATCTCGTAGTCCACACGGCTCTCACCCAGCGGCTTGGCGGCGGCGCGGACGCGCTGCACGCGGCGGTCGGTGGAGGTGAAGGTACCGTCCTTCTCAGCGAAGGTGCAGGCGGGCAGAACCACGTCGGCCAGCTCGGCAGTCTCGGTGAGGAAGATGTCCTGAACAACCAGGAACTCGCACTTCTTCAGCGCGTGCTCAACATGGTTGAGGTCGGGATCGGAGAGCATCGGGTTCTCGCCCATGATGTACAGGCAGCGGATGTCGCCCTTCTCGATGGAGTTCATGATCTCGGTGACGGTGAGACCGGGCTTCTCGGGCAGGGTGACGCCCCAGGCCTTCTCAAACTTGGCGCGGGCATCGGGATTGGCAACCTTCTGGTAGCCGGTGTAGTCGCCGGGCAGGCAGCCCATGTCGCAGGCGCCCTGAACGTTGTTCTGGCCGCGCAGCGGGTTGACGCCGCAGCCTTCCTTACCGATCTTGCCGCAGAGCAGGGCCAGGTTGGAGGTGCCCATAACGCCGGCGGTACCGGTGGAGTGCTGGGTGACGCCCATCGAGTAGTAGATGGCAGCCTTGTTGGCGGTGGCGTACATACGAGCGGCTTCCTTGAGCTGCTCCGCGTCGATCTCGCAGATCTCGGCGACCTTCTCGGGGGTGTAGTCCGCGACCATGGCCTTCATCTCTTCAAAGCCCTCGGTGCGGGCGTTGACATACTCCATGTCAGCCAGACCCTCGTTGATGATGACGTTCATCATGCCGTTGAAGAGGGCGACGTTGGTGCCGGGCTTGATCTGCAGGAAGATGTCAGCCTGCTTGGCCAGATCGATGCGGCGGGGCTCGGCGACGATCAGCTTGGCGCCGCGGCGCTTGGCCTGACGGATCTGGGTGCCGATGACCGGGTGGGTCTCGGTGGTGTTGGAGCCGGTGACGAAAATGACATCGGAGGTGATGGTCTCGGGGATGGAGTTGGTCATGGCGCCGGAGCCGAGGGTGGTGGCCAGGCCGGCGACGGTGGAGGCATGGCACAGACGCGCGCAGTGGTCGATGTTGTTGGTACCGAAGACGGCACGGACCATCTTCATGAAGACGTAGTTGTCCTCATTGGTGGCGCGGGCGGAAGCAAGACCGGCCAGGGCATCGGAGCCGCTCTCGGCCTTGATGGTCTTGATCTTGGAGGTGATCAGCTCGAGAGCCTCTTCCCACTCGGCCTCAACCAGCTCGCCATCCTTGCGGATGAGGGGCTTCTGGAGACGGTCGGGATGATTGATGAAACCAAAGGCGAACTTGCCCTTGACGCAGAGCAGACCCTTGTTGGTGGGGCCGTAAGCGGGCTCGACACCGACAACGCGGCCGTTCTTGGTGAGCAGATCCATCTGGCAGCCGACGCCGCAGTAGGAGCAGGTGGTGCGGGTGCGCTGGACCTCCCAGTAGCGGTAGCGATCCCAAACAAAGCGCTGCTTGACGGTGAGAGCGCCGGTGGGGCAGACGGACACGCAGTTGCCGCAGCTCACGCAGTTGCTCTGGCCGAGGGGCAGATCAAAGGGAACACGAACCTGGCTCTTGAAGCCACGGCCGGTGGTGGTGATGGTGGAGTTGCTCTGCAGGTAGTTACAGGTGCGAACGCACTTGGTGCAGAGGATGCACTTCTCGGGATCGTAGGTGAAGAACTCGCTGGTGTTGTCGGCCTCGGCAACGGTGGTCTCGCCCTTGTAGGGAGTATCGTCCACGCCGTACTCATAGCAGTAGTCCTGCAGCTTGCAGACACCGCTCTTGGGGCAGGTGAAGCAGTCCTTCGGATGGTTGGAGAGGTACATCTGCAGCACGAAGCGGCGGGCATTGATGACCTTTTCACTCATGGTGTGGATCACGTTGCCCTCGGCGACGGGGGCGGCGCAGGCGGCCATCAGGGTGCGGGCGCCTTCCACTTCAACGAGGCACATACGGCAGGAGCCGTCGGGCGTAAGATCCTTGAGGTAGCACAGAGTGGGGATCTCGATTCCCAGCTGCTGAGCCGCTTCAAGAATAGTAGTGCCTTCGGGCACCGTGACCTTGCGTCCATCAATGGTTAATGTGGGCATGTAAGTTCCTCCTGATTCATATTTTCGCTAAGGAGAATACCTGTTAAGGAAAACTGCGGCGCAGCATTCTTCTTTGCCCTCTCCTGACAAAAGGCAGAGCAAGACGCCCTCCTTTCGGAGGGATTCCCATTCTGCATCTTATCGGCGCCGGGAAAAGGCCGGGTATTCCGCTTTGGTGTGCGCAAAAAACAGGCGAATAAAAGTGCGGGACTTTTGAGACAAGTATACTTGACCGCCCTCCCAAAAGCAAGGAGCGGCAGCGGTTTCGATATGACAGAAAGCGAAATGCAGCATGAGGAAAATCGGGCGACGACCGGGAGGGGAGGGGAGCCGATCAGTCTTTTTCGTCCTCCTCCCCCGCGGCGGCGGCGGCGGGGACGGGGTGGTCACCGTCTTCGGGGTTGGGCAGATCCAGCTTGTCGACGAGGAAGTCGCGAAACCGCTGGGCCATGGGGGAAAGGCGCTTGTTGCGGCGGAAGCAGATCATCATCGGGCGGGAGAAGCGTTTGTTCTCAATGGGAATAAGCTGAATATCGGGATGGGCATACACCGAGGCAAAGCCGCTGGCGACAAAGCCCACCGCCATGCCGGAGGCGATGATCTGCACATGGGATTGCCGGTCGTCGCAGAAGCACTGCGAGCGGCAGGGGATGTTGAGCGCGGTGCAGACATGATAGGGAAATTCGATAAAGAATTTGCCCTTGCGGAAAAAGACAAAGTCCTGATCGACGAGGTTGGCGGCGGTGATGATCGGCCGCACGCTCAGAGGGTGAGAGCGCGGCACGGCCAGCAGATAGCGCTCCTCGCTTAAAGGGTGGCCCACCAGTTTGTCATACTTGAAG
The DNA here is from genome assembly GCA_017396965.1 of Clostridia bacterium. Classification (GTDB taxonomy): domain Bacteria; phylum Bacillota; class Clostridia; order Oscillospirales; family Feifaniaceae; genus Galloscillospira. Next base: position 14,155 of record JAFQKL010000371.1, on the reverse strand, counting down.
CCGTGGGGGTAGACGAGGATGTCGTATTCATTGATGTCGATATTTTCGAGCGTTTCGATCTCAAAGACGAATTCGAAGTCGGCATCGGGGTGTTCTTTCTTGAACTCGGAGGCGCAGTTGATCACCGTGTCGGCGCAGCCGGCGATGCCGATTTTGACCTTGTTGTCGGTGCCGCTCATCATGAGGTTGATCTCGTTGGTCACCTGGTCCATCTCCTGCAGGATGGTGGTGCAGAACTCGAGAAAACGCTCGCCCTGCGGGGTGAGGATGATCTTTTTGCCGCTGCGCTGGAAGAGGTAGGCGCCGAGTTCACTCTCGATTTTGGCGATGCTTTTGGAGAGGGAGGACTGGCTCAGCCGCAGCAGGCGGGCGGCCTGGGAGATGTTCTCGAGATGCGCCACTGTCACAAAGTAGCGAAGCTGGGTAAAGGTCACGGGATCAGCTCCTTTTGTTAGTACTGCGAATCAGGAAAGAGAAGAAAAGTCTGAGCGGGCGCGGCGGGATTTGCTGCCGGCGCGGCTCACGCATTTTTGCGCACTTTTCGGAATATCGCGGTTCGGCATGGACTCTTTGCGGGAGAATCCGACGAAAACCGTCCGAAAAGTGCCCGTTCCTCTATGGTTCCCAAGGCGACAACAGAATAAGTATACCATATCTTCCTCCTTGTTTGGGGAGGTTTTTGACTGTTTCTTATTCTCTTTTGAAATGAGGCCATTTTTCTTCCGTCCAGATTGTTTCCCGGGCAATCCATTACAGTTGGGGAGAAAAAGGGCCGAAAAAAAGAGTGCTTGTCACAGGGAGGGCCTTCGGTGGAGGCACGGCGGTTTTCGGGCAGATCAGCGGCCGGGCATCGGAGCAAAGAAAACACTTTGATATTCCGGAAGGCGATATGGAATCATCCACGCGTTGTTCCGGGAAGAAAAACACCGCCCGTTTCGGGGCGGTGTTCGGCGGGAACTCGCTCAGTGGTGCAGATAGTGGAAGCCCATGAGGATGTAGAGGAAGAAGAAGATGTAGGGCATATACATTTCCTTCATCGGCATCTTCTGATGGAAGACGTTGTTGAGCACCAGCACCTCGGAGCCGTAGGCCAGGGCGCCGCAGAAGTAGGCGATGGCCCGCATCAGGTGAGCGGAGTGGCCGATGACCGACTCGGGCAGAAAGGCGGCGAGAAAGAGCGCCGCGGCGATGGTGACAAAGACGTTGCGCAGCGTGAGAAAACGCTCCTGCGCCGCAGAATGGGCGTGGTGGTCGTGTTCCTCCGTGTGGGGGTGGGCCTGGGTGGTTTGATTGACGGACATCTGCAAAACTCCCTTTCCTCAGTCCGCGCTTCTCCGGCCGTGAGGCGGGGAGTGCGGTTGGTTCGGCGTCAGGGTAACACATCGCCGAGGAGGGTTACAAGGTGGGCGCGAAATGTCCTTGTTCATAAAAAGCAAATCTATTTTTGGAATATCGGACGGCGGCCCCTGCCGGTTCCCACCGCCCGGAAACAGGCCCTTGCGCTGCGGCGGAAAATCGGGTATACTGCCTTTGACAGAGATCAAAACGGCTGTCTCAGGCCTGAAATCACAAGAGACGAAGCCGGAAAGGAGCATCGCATGACAGAACAAAGACAAGAGCAGCACTGCCGCCTGCGCCGCCTCGGCCTGCAGCACAAAAAGCACGGGGAGGGCGAGTATCCCGCGACCGGCCTGCTCATCGCGGGACAGGGCCTGGAGGGCCATTTCAAGGGCGGCGGCGAGCGTCAGGTGAGCCTGATGTCCGGCGCCTGCGCCGACGCCATCACCCCCGAGCACAAGGGCTTCTGCGTCCGCCGCTTTTTCGCCAACCTCATTTTGGACGGTGTCGACTTCGAGCGCCTCGAGGCGGGCATGACCCTTCGCCTCGGCGACTGCCTGCTGCAGCTGACCCAGGTGGGCAAGGAGTGTTTTGACGACTGCCCTGTCGCCTCGGTCGGCGACCCCTGTCCGCTGCGCCGCGGCTGTGCCTTCGCCCGGATCGAGCGGGGCGGCGAGATCGCCGCCGGGATGGAGGGGACGATTTCCTGAACCGCCTCAGGGGCGACCAATCCGAGCAGGAAGACCGCACGGGAGCCGAAACGACGCTCCTGTGCGGTCTTTTGCTGTTTCGGCGGGCTGCGGCTGTTTCTTTTTCGTCATATCGAGAGGGCGGAGAACCCGGAAAGGAGGCCGGAAGAATCGGCGGGGGGCCGGTGAGGGCCGATGGAGAGCCAAAGAGAAAGGCCGTGCGGCGGAGCAGCGCACCGCTCCCGCACGGCCTTTTTCTGTTCTGTCATAAGGGGGGAGACACCGGCAGACCTCAGTCCGCCGCCTCCAGATAGTTCTTCAGCATCTGCGCCACATGAACGCGCACGGCGCGGCTCTTGGGATCCAGCCGCCCCTCGCCGATGCCGCTCATCACGCCGGTCTCGTTGGCCCAGCGCAGGGCGGGGAGGGCGTAGGCGTCAACCAGGGAGAGATCGGTGAAGTGATCCAGCGAATGACGGCTCGCCGGCTGTCCGGCGTATCGCCAGAGAATCACCGCCAGCTGCTCACGGGTGACGGGATCGCCCGCGCCGAACTCGCCGGAGTCGTAGCCGTTGACCAGCCCGGCCCCGGCCGCCCAGCGGACGGCCTCGGTGTACCACTGGCCGCCCGGCAGATCGATGAAATCGGCCGAGCCGGTGGCGGCGGGGTTGTTTTCAAGATTGTGCAGCACCTGGGCCAGCATCCCGCGGGTCATCGGCTCGTTGGGGAGGAAGCTGGTGTCTGAAACGCCGCCGAACAGCTCGTGCGCGGTGGCGAAATCCACCACGCCCTTGTGCCAGTCACTGTCGCGGACGTCCTCAAAGCGACCGGCGTTGTCCACCAGCTCCACCGTCGCGCTGCCGGAGAGGGGGACGGTGACGGTGCCGTCCGCCGCGTCAGCCATCGAGCGGCGCACCACCTCGCGGCTGCCGTCGGCGCCGACCAGCACGGCCACCGTGCCGGGGCCGCAGTCGTCATGGGGCAGGGTGACGGTGATGCCGCCCGGGATCGCCCCGACCGCCTTGCCGCCGCGCGAGATCTCCAGCGTCAGCGCGCTGCCGCTGCGCTCGGCGCGGACGGTGACGCTCCCGCTCTCCGAGGCCAGCGCCGCCAGGCCGCCGTTGCCGATGCTCACCTCGGCCACAGGGGTGGAGATAATCAGCTCCGCCGTTGTCTCCCGCCCGAGATCGCCCAGCGACGCCGCCGGAATCGCCACCTCGGTGCGGCTCACCGCGCCGCTGATTGCAGGGGCAATCACCACTTCGGCGCTGCCTTCTGCCACCGCCTGACGCACCAGCTCACGGCCCGAGGCGGCGGAGAGCTGCACCGAAGCCGTTCCCTCGCGCACCGAAGCCGCCGGCGCGGCGGCGGTGGTGGTGACCGTCTGCCCGGACTCGTTTCGGTCCACGGTGGTGACGGGAACAGTCACCGCAGCGCCGGACGAGCCGGAGGAGCTGCCGCCCCCCGAACTGCCGCCGCCGGACCCGCCGGAGGAGCTGCCGCCCCCCGAACTGCCGCCCGAGCCGCCGCCCGACGACACGCGGGTGACGGTCACGGTGCAGGAGGCTGTGGCGGCGGCGTACGCCTCATTTCCGGCAAAGCGGGCGGTGAAAACATAGGTCGCCGTGGCATTGGGAAGGGTGGCCGTGCGGCTGCTGCCGCTGCCTTTGAGGGACACACTTGTCTTGTCACAGGAGACGCTCACCGCGCCGCCCTGCGGCAGACCGCCCACCGTCAGCACCACCGTCCCGCCGCCGCGCAGGCTGCTCTTGTCCGCCCGCAGCGTCAGCGCCGGCGCGGGGAGGCCGGAGACGGTGAGGGTGCCGGGGAGGTAGCGAATCGTATAGTTGCCGCTGCTCTGGGCAGCGCCTGAGGCAGTGATCAGATAGGTGCCCGCGCGGCTCATCTCCGCTGCGCAGCGGAGGGTGGGCGGCGTTGTCAGCTGATCGCTGCCCACCAGACCGCTGACGGTGAAGGTCAGCGCGGGCAGGGCGCTGCCGACGGCGGCCGCCGTGTCGTCGCAGCGGATCAAAAGCTCCGCCGGGGAGACGGTGACGGCATAGGAAAGCGAAGCGGCCAGATACCCGTCCGTCTCCTCCACCGTCGCCGTGATCACGGCCGATCCCGCGCCGACCACCGTCACCGCGCCGCTGGCTGCATCCACCGACACCACCTGCGGGGCGCTGCTGCGGTACACCGGCTGCCCGGTGGCGCACTGCACGGTCTGCCCGGCAAGGCTCTGCCCGTAGGTCACGCTGCGGTCGCCGAAGCTGCCCTGCAGCGGATGCGGCTGCTTTGCGGAGAGGGTGACGGCAAGCGAGGCGCTCAGCCCGCCGCTCTGCGCGGTGAGGGTGACAGTGCCGGCCGCCGCCGTCTCGGCCACGGTCAAAAGCCCATTTTCAAAGGTGACCCCATCGGGCAGGGCGGCCTGCACCCAGAGGGCCGTCTCGCCGCTCATCACCTGCCCCTGCTGATCGAGGACCACGGCGGTGTAGCGGGCGGAGCCGGGGATGCTGACGGTGTCCGCCGTCACGGCCGCGCCGTTCTTTTGGATGACAAGCGTTGTGGCCACGGGGTCGACAGTTGCGGCCACCAGGGTGAGGTTCATCGTCTCAGTCACCGACTGGCAGACGGCGGTGACGGTCACCGTCCCCGCCGCGGCGGTGCTGTCCACCGTCAGCAGGCCGGTTTGCTCAATCGAGACACCGGCTGTCTCTGTCACCGACCAGGAGACAGCGGCCGCATCCATCGCCGCGCCAAACTGGTCAAGCACGGCGGCGGAGAAGGCGACCTCGCTGCTGCCGCTCGCCGGGATCACAACCTCCCCCGACGGGCTGCGGCTTAAGGTGAGGGACGCCGCTCGCGGCGCCTCGCGGACAACGGTCACGGTTTTGCTGACCGAAAGCGAACCGTGCGTGGCGGTCACCGTCACGCTCCCGGCCGCACAGCCGGCGGGCACGGTGAGCCTGCCGGCGCTGTCCACCGTCACCCCGGCAAGCCCCGAAGCCGACCAGGAGACGGCGGGGGAGGGGACGGCGGCGCCGTAGGGATCCTCGGCGCTGACCGTGTAGGCGGCGGTTGCCGCAACGTCGGAGGCGTTGACGCGATCCGGCCCGCTGACGGCGCCGAGGGTGGCGACGGTGCCTGCGCCCACCTTGGTCAGCTCGATGTCAAGGGAAGCGGTCTGACCGCCGAAGCGGCCGGTCACCGTGAGCGAGCCTGCCGCCGCCTCGGGGGTGAGGGTGAGCTGATGGCCGCTCAGCGAGACGCCGGGGACGGTGCCGGTCAGCGAGAAGGTTGTCTGCTCGGTGACATCCTCGGCGTCGGTCGAATCGGCGTAGGTGGCCGCGGCGCTCAGGTTGAGTGTCGAGGTCGTGCCCTTGGTCGGCACGGCGACGGAGGCGGAATCGGAAAGCGCAAGCGCCAGCCTCTGCAGTTTGCGGCCCACGGCCGGCAGGGTGATCTCGGTGGAGGCGGTGGCACTCCCCTCGCTGACGGTGACGGTGACAACGCTTTCGCCTGCCGTCACCGCTGAGGGCGTGCCGGAGATCACGCCGGTGGTGGTGTCAAAGTTCAGCCCTGCAGGGAGGCTGCCGGTGAGGGTGTAAGTGCAGCTGCCGCTCCCGCCGGTGACGACGGGGGTGATGTTGGCGATCGGCTCCCCGGCTGTCAGCGTGGAGGGCAGGGTGGGGTAGAAAAGGGTGAGCTTGGGGCTGCCCACCGTCAGCACCACCGAGTCAGAGAGCGCACTGCCGGTGGAGCTGCTCTGGGCGGGGATGGTGACGGTGATGAGGTAGGTGCCGTCGGGGATGGCGGTATTGACAGTAGGAACATAGATATTGATGTATTCGCCGTAGTCTTCACTGACAGCACCGTACTGCCCCTCCGTAAAAAGCATGGAAAAACCGAGTTCGGTAAAATGAAGCTCATCGTTTTCATCCGGATTCAGGGTGGTTGAGTTGACGGTCACCGCCGGAGAAAGGAATAGAGTGGAAGGAAAGCCACTGTCAATATTGTAAGTTACATGGTAGGGCAATTTGATGGAGGTGCTGCCGCTCTCTGCGGAGATGGTTTCGTCAACAAAGGAAAAGCTTTCAGCCTGGAGCGGTGTCGCCGATGCGGAGGGAACGGCCCATTTCTGATTCGCCGCATCAAATTCAAGGATTTTTTCGGGAGAATTGTTCGTCGGCAGCAGCACAAAGGAATAAGCGGTAGATTCTGCCCTGGGCGTCAGCAGATAGCCGTGATTCACCTGCGGCTCCGCAGTGCTGGATCCGTCGTAGGCCACCCCACCGATCGCCACCTCCGTCTTCCCCGTCACCGCCTCGGTGATCTCAAGAGACTGATACTGCTCCAGCACCAGCGTCCCCCCGCCGGTCAGCGAACCGACCTGCAGCGCGGCAGCCTCCTCCAAATATTCAAAGGAAAGCCGTGTATTCTCCGGCACGTTCAGCGCCGCGTCTACGGTCAGACTGCTCCCCGCCGCCGGGGCGACGTGGCAGAGGCTCGGTTGCCCATCCTTCTCCCCGGGCAGCAGCGCCAGCCCGCCGATGCCGGTCAGCTTGGGGGTGAACTGATTGCTGCTGCCGTTGTCGGTGATGGTGACGGTGGTCGAGGCCGTGCCGTTCACCGTCTTCACCGCGGTCCCTTTCAGCGCCACCGCCACCGCGCCGGTGACGGGATACTTCGAAGCGTCCGGCACCCACTCGTCGCCGGATTGATTTCCCGCCACGATCGGTGTGCCGCTGCGGTTCTCCCGCGCGCCGAAGGCAAAAATCTCGCCGATGGTGCCGGAGGCGCTCTGGTCGATGGTGATCGAGGCCGTGCCGTCAAAGCTGTTGGGGCTATCCGTTGCATTGTCCCCCACATCCGACAGCGACCCGGCATAGAGGTTGCCAAGGTCACACACGCCCGAAATCACCACGCTGCCGGCGCTGCCCGCCTGCGGCAGAATTGTCCCACAGGTCGGATCGCTGACACCGCCGAGAAAGACATGGGTGCGCCAGGTGGGGTTACCCGAGCGGGTGACGCTGTTCAGCGTCAGCGAATACCCGTTGGCGATGATGGCGTTGCGCACCGCATTGGTAAAGGTCAAAGACAGATTCTCAAAGGTGACATCCCCGCCCAGCACAATGCCGGCCGGACGCAGCGTAAATCCACTGCCGCTGCCGTCCCCCCGAATCGTCAGGTCGCGGGGAATCACCAGCGGCTCGTCGGTGCTGGCCTCGGTGCCGATGTCAAACAGTCCGCTGACCACGATCGTTGTCACCGAAGCGTTGTCCAGCGCGGCGTAAAACCCGGCGCTGTCGGTGACGGTTTTTGTGGAAGAGGACTCGTCCCCCGTCCCCGTCTCTGCCAACGCCGCCGTCGGCAGCAGTCCGAGACAGAAGATGAGGCAGGTGAAAAGGCTCAAAAGTCGTTTTTTCATCAATCAGAATCAACCTCCGATGCTGTTGCCGTGCCGTGCCGCAGCCCCTCCCGCTGTCCGCTTCAAACGGACAGCCGCAGCCGCGCCAAACCCGCGCGACGGGGGAGCGGCTGTCGTACACCACACGATATCTCCCCTGATTATACAAAATACACCACCGCCATGCAAGGGCTTTTGCACAGCTTTTCCGAAAAATTCCGCCCGTCCGCCCCCGCCGATCCCGTCCGCCCCGGCGCAGGGCCGGCAACGGAGAATTTGTCCTCCATTAAAGGACAAAAGGCCGCCGATGGACAACGTGTGCTGTGACGTCCCTCACACGCTGTCCCGCCCTCTGACCGGCAACACAGATTTTGTAAATAACCCGGAAAACTCCCTCTTTTCAAGCGGGCGGATCTCTGTTAAAATAGGAAGCGGAAAAAAACGGCTCTGCCGTTTGCGGCAGCCTCACGGCCGTCCTCTCAGTGTCCTGTGCGGCGCACTGCGCCGTGCGGAAAGGAGAACAACATGGTCAACCTCATCCAGCGCCAAACCCTCACCGAGCGGCAGTACCGGCGCGCCAACCGCGTCATGTGTCTCATCCTGCTGGTCTCGTATCTGGTGTACATCATCGTCGAAGTGATCAACGCCCGCCGCGACCCCGGCTCAGACGCACTGCTGCGCAGCATGGTCTACGGCGCGGCGGCGGCCGTCTCGCTGGGTATGTGCGTCGTCCGGCCGGACAAAAAGGCGACGGCCGTCACCATGGCGGTCTGCTATCTCGCCGCCTACTCGCTGCTGATCTTCGGCAACGGCGTGGTGGTGCTGGCGATGGTCTTCCCGGTGATCATCGGCTTTATGATCTACCTCAACTCGGTGCTGGTGGGCGCGGGCTGCCTGGCCATGCTGGTGATCGGCGCCATCAAGTGCTGGCAGGTGCGGGGGGACTCGGTGCTGTTTAACTACGGCATCATGATCATGGCGGGCTATGTGGTGGCGACGGTGGGGGCGATGAGCGTCATCATCCTGCTCATCCGCTTCAGCAAGGAGGATCGCGACGTGATCGAGCAGGCCGCCGCCCACCGAGAGCGGGTGGCGCGGACGGTGGCGCAGATCGTCTCCGTCCTCTACAACGACTTCACCGGCATGGTGCGCGACCTGGAAACGGTCAACAACGCCATGCGCTCGGCGGACGACGCCATGAACGGCATCGCCGGCAGCTCGACCGACACGGCTGACGCCGTCAACAACCAGGCGAAAATGACCTCCCAGATCCAAAGAGAGCTGGAGCACACCGACCGGCTCGCCGCCGAGGCGGGGGACACCACCGGCGTGCTCGGCAGCGTCGTCACCGAAGGCCGCGAGCTGGCGGACAACCTGATGCAGCAATCGCAGCTGGTGGACCGGGATGTGACGCAGATTTCGGATGTGACAAAGCGGCTGGTGAACAATGTCCGCCGCGTCACCGGCATCACCGGCGCCATTCTCGACATCTCCTCCCAGACCAACCTCCTCGCCCTCAACGCCTCGGTGGAGGCGGCCCGCGCCGGCGCGGCGGGCCGGGGCTTTGCCGTCATCGCCGCCCAGATCCGCAGTATGTCCACCGAGACGGAGGAGTCCACCGGCGAGATCGAAAAGATCTTAAAGGAGCTGACCTCCCTCACCGGGGAAACCCAGAAGGCCGTCACCGGCGCCGCCGAGAACATCGCCGCCCAGCGGCAGCAGATCAATGCCGTCAACGAGAGCTTCGAGCGCATCCAGCAGGGGATGGCCGCCCTTGAAAAGAGCATCGGCATCATGGGCGACAATGTCAAGTCGGTGCTGGTGGCCAACGGCGAGATTGTCGACAGCATCAGCCTGCTCTCCGCCGCCTCGGAGGAGGTCTCCGCCGGCACCCAGCAGTGCCGCCAGACCACCGGCACCGCCTTTGAGAACCTCGGCCGCTTTTCCAAAAAGGTGGAGGGCGCCTTCGGTCAGCTGCAGCAGCTGCGGGAGACGGCGGGTGGCTGACCGCTTCGCCCGAAGCCGCCGGCTGTGCGCTGCCGCAGCGGCGATCCGCAGGCCGTCTGCGCCGGAAAACAGAAAACTGCCTGACCCGGCAGCGTCGCCAGGGGCGCTGCCGGGCATTTTTTGCCCCCGCCGGGGGAGAAGTCAGGGGACGGGCTGACGCGGTTGCTGTTTGATTCCGTGCGATTAAACAATGTCATTCCCGCGGAATTTCTCCTCTTTTTTGTTGCAAAATCCGAAACTTCCCTTGCAAAGCCGTGCCGCATCTCGTCGGGAGCAAAAAAATTTGTCCGCAGGAGGGGGATTTTTGTATTCAGCCCTTGACAAACCGTCGCCGGGAGTGTATGCTTGTATGCAACGATGCAAGAATCAGCGTACACCGAAATGCAGCTGCCCGGCAGCTGGTTTCATTCCGGAGAGTTTGGAGGATAAGACCGTGATCGAATACGATAAGAATTCCCATCTGCTGACTGAGATTGAGCACCACTATACTCTGGCCGACGTGCCGCAGCCTCGTCTCTACCGCGAAATTTTCCCCTACAGCGAGATTCCCAAATGCACCTTCAACCACCGCCTCTCCCCGGTCGATCCCCCCAAAGAGATCTGGATTACCGACACCACCTTCCGCGACGGCCAGCAGAGCCGCGCGCCGTACACGCCGGACCAGATTGTCCACCTCTTCAAGCTGCTCTCCCGCCTCGGCGGCCCCAACGGCATCATCCGCCAGAGCGAGTTCTTCCTCTACAGCGAGAGGGACAAGGAGGCGCTGCGCCGCTGTCAGGACTTAGGGCTTAAGTTCCCCGAGATCACCGGCTGGATCCGCGCCACCAAGCAGGACTTTGAGCTGGCCAAGGGCATGGGCCTCAAGGAGTGCGGCATCCTGGTCAGCTGCTCCGACTACCATATCTTCAAGAAGCTCAAGAAGACGAGAGCCGAGGCGATGATGGACTACCTGCGCATCATCAGCGACGCGATCGACGTCGGCATCATGCCCCGCTGCCATTTTGAAGACATCACCAGAGCCGACTTCTACGGCTTTGTCATCCCCTTCGCCCACCAGCTCTCCCGCCTGATGGAGCGCACCGGCGTCAAGATCAAGATCCGCGCCTGCGACACCCTGGGCTACGGCATCCCCTACTCCGGCGCCTCGATGCCCCGCAGCGTCCCCGGCATCATCTACGGACTTCGCAACTACGCCGGCTTCCCCGCCGAGCAGCTTGAGTGGCACGGCCACAACGACTTCTACAAGGCGGTTGTCAACTCCGCCACCGCCTGGCTCTACGGCTGTGCCTCGGTCAACTGCTCACTGCTCGGCATCGGCGAGCGTACCGGCAACACGCCGCTGGAGGCGATGGTCATCGAATACGCCCAGCTGCGCGGCACCCTCGACGGCATGGACCCCACCGCGATTCGCGACATCGCCGACTACTACGAGAAGGAGCTCGGCTACGAGATCCCGCACAACACCCCCTTCGTCGGCCGCGACTTCAACATGACCCAGGCCGGCATCCACGCCGACGGCCTCTTAAAGGACGAGGAGATCTACAATATCTTCGACACCACCACCATCTTGAAGAGCCCGCCCCGCGTCTCCATCACCAGCACCTCCGGTGCCGCGGGCCTCGCCATGTGGCTCTCGGGCTACTTGGGGGAGACGGTGGACAAGAACGATCCGCGCATCATAAAGCTCAAGGAGTGGGCCGATGCGCAGTACGCCGCCGGCCGTGTCACCATCATCGGCCACGCAGAGCTGGAGAAGGTCAGCAAGGAGCTGGGCATCCTCGGCTGAGTGTGTTGACGAATGAACCAAACGGAAAGCGCCCCCGGGGCGCTTTCCTTGGGTTATACGCAGATTTTTAAGACAAGTTGCGCCAAAGCCCTTGACTTTTCGCCCGTTTGGGAGGATGATAAAGGGTGTCCACAACCTGAATACAGATGACCGCAGACAGCCCGCCGCCGCATCCCGCGTCCGCCGGCAGCGGCCCGCCGTCTCAACCACCTTCAACCGAACAAAAAGGGGGAGCCTTATAGATGAACATCACCGAAAAGCTGATCGCCTCCCACCTCGTCTCCGGCGAGATGAAAGCGGGCGAGGAGATCGCCATCCGCATCGACCAGACCCTGACCCAGGACTCGACCGGCACCATGGCCTACTTACAGTTCGAGGCCCTCGGCGTGCCGCGGGTGAAGACAAAGCGCTCGGTCGCCTACATCGACCACAACACCCTCCAGGCCGGCTTTGAGAACGCCGACGATCACAAGTACATCCAGACCGTCACCAAAAAGCACGGCATCCACTTCTCCCGCCCCGGCAACGGCATCTGCCATCAGGTGCATTTAGAGCGGTTCTCCCGCCCCGGCGAGACACTGCTCGGCTCGGACAGCCACACCCCCACCTGCGGTGCCGTGGGTATGCTCGCCATCGGCGCGGGCGGCCTTGACGTCGCCGTCGCCATGGGCGGTGGGGCCTATCATGTGCTGATGCCCAAGGTCACCCGTGTCCTGCTCAAAGGGGCGCTGCCGCCGATGGTCGCCGCCAAGGACATCATCCTCGCCGTACTCAAAAAGCTCTCGGTCAAGGGCGGTGTCGGCCGGGTGATGGAGTATCAGGGCGAAGGCGTCGCCACCCTCTCGGTGCCGGAGCGCGCCACCATCACCAACATGGGTGCCGAGCTGGGCGCCACCACCTCGGTCTTCCCCAGCGATGAGGTGACAAAGCAGTTCTTCGAGGCCCAGGGCCGCCTTGCCGACTGGTCCCCCCTCGAAGCGGACGCCGATGCCCGGTACGATGAGACGGTGGAGATCGACCTCTCCGCCCTGGTCCCCCTCGCCGCCTGCCCCCACAGCCCGGACAACGTCGCTCCCATCTCGGAGCTTGCCGGCAAGAAGGTGAATCAGGTGGCGATCGGCAGCTGCACCAACTCGTCGCTGGCCGACATGATGAAGGTCGCCGCGATCTTAAAGGGCCGCACCGTGGCCGAAAACGTCAGCCTCGTCATCGCCCCCGGCTCCCGTCAGGTGCTGACCATGCTGGCCCAGAACGGCGCCCTGGCCGACATGACGGCGGCAGGAGCGCGCATCCTCGAGAGCGCCTGCGGCCCCTGCATCGGCATGGGACAGGCCCCCGCCACCGACGCCGTCTCCTTACGCACCTTCAACCGCAACTTCTTCGGCAGAAGCGGCACCAAGTCGGCTGAGGTCTACTTAGTCAGCCCCGAGACCGCCGCCGCCTCCGCCGTCACCGGTGTCATCACCGATCCCCGCGATCTGCCGGCGGTCGACACCATTCGCCCCGAGAAGTTCTTGGTCAACGACAACATGGTCGCCGCCCCCGCCGCCGAAGGCGAGGAGGTGGAGGTCGTGCGCGGCCCCAACATCAAGCCCTTCCCGCTGGGCAAGGCCCTCCCCGACACCGTCTCCGGCGAGCTGCTGCTCAAGGTGGGCGACAACATCACCACCGACCACATCATGCCCTCCACCGCCGCCCTCCTGCCCTTCCGCTCCAACATCCCCCACCTCGCCGAATACTGCCTCACCCCCTGCGACCCCGACTTCCCGAAGCGCGCCCAGGAGAAGCAGGGCGGCTTCGTCCTCGGCGGCACCAACTACGGACAGGGCAGCAGCCGTGAGCACGCCGCCCTCGCCCCCCTCTACTTGGGGGTCAAGGGTGTCCTTGCCAAGTCCTTTGCCCGCATCCATGCCGCCAATCTGGTCAACAACGGCATCCTCCCCCTCCAGCTCTGTGACGAGGCCGACTACGAGGCCCTCGAGCAAGGCGAGGCCCTGACCATCGAAAACGCCCGCGCCCAGGTGGAGGCCGCTGTCGCCGGCACCCCCGTCGTCCTCAAAACCGCCGCCGGCAGGGAGATCCGCACGCAGCTCAACATCTCCGACCGTCAGGCCGCCATGCTGCTGGCCGGCGGCCTGCTCAATGCGACGCGGGAGCAGGCGAAGTAGTCCAAACTGTAATTTCTCATCAAAAAATTTCATACGACAGAGGCCCCGCCGTCTCCATCTTGTAATATTTCTGTGAAAAATGACGACGCGGTCTGAAAGGAGTCATTATGCATCAGGTCACACTGATCCCCGGCGACGGCATCGGCCCCGAGATTGCCACCGCCGTCCGCCGCATCATCGACGCCTCCGGCGCCGCCATCGACTGGGATGTCCAGGAGGCGGGCGAGAACCAGATGGCAGTCCACGGCACCCCTCTGCCCCAGAGCGTCATCGACTCGATCCGCCGCACCGGCGTCGCCCTCAAGGGCCCCATCACCACCCCCGTCGGCACCGGCTTTCGCAGCGTCAACGTCGCCCTGCGCAAGGAGCTGGATCTGTACGCCAACCTGCGCCCCGCCAAGACCTATCCCAACGTCAAGACCCGCTACGAGAATGTGGACATCGTGCTGGTGAGAGAGAACACCGAGGATCTCTACGCCGGTGTCGAGCACATGGTGGGCAAGGACGCGGCCGAGAGCATCAAGATCTTCACCCGCGCCGGCTGCCAGCGCATCCTGCGCTATGCCTTTGAGTATGCCAAAAAGAACGGCCGCAAGAAGGTCACCGCCGTCCACAAGGCCAACATCATGAAGTGTACCGACGGCATGTTCCTCGAGGAGGCCCGCAAGATGGCCGAGGAGTATCCCGAGATCGAGTTTGAGGACCGCATCATCGACGCCCTCTGCATGAAGCTGGTGCAGACCCCCGAGATGTTCGATGT
>JAFQKL010000370.1 GCA_017396965.1 Clostridia bacterium | reverse complement strand
GGTACCCTTGCCAGGCCCGATGGGACAATTTCGCAACGCACGGTGGATGTGGTAAAAACTCTCCAGCGCTCGGGGGCGGTTCTCTGCAATGCTCGTAGATCGAGACATAGAGGCGGTCGACCGGCAGCTCCATCACCTTGGTGCAGAACTCCCAGCCCCAGGCGATCGACTCGCGCTTGAAGTAGTCGCCGAAGGAGAAGTTGCCCAGCATCTCAAAGTAGGTGCCGTGGCGGGCGGTCTTGCCGACCCGCTCAATGTCGGGGGTGCGGATGCACTTCTGGCAGGTGGTGACGCGCCGGCGCGGCGGGATCTCCTTGCCGGTGAAGTAGGGCTTTAAGGGCGCCATGCCTGAGTTGATGAGCAGCAGGCTCTTGTCCCCCTGCGGCACCAGCGAGGCGCTGGCCAGGCGCAGATGCTCCTTGCTCTCAAAGAAGCTTAAAAACTTCTCTCTGATCTCGTTGAGTCCCATCCATTTCATGTGTCTTTCCTCCGTTTTTCAATAGTAGATGTGGGTTTGGAGGGGATGGAGGGTATGAAAAAAAGCCCCCAGCCATCCCGAAAAAGGGACGGAAAAGGACTTTCCGCGGTACCACCCTCATTGCGGGAGCGCGCAGCACTCCCACCTCTTGAAACGCCCGATAACGGAGGCGACCCGTCGCAGTCCTCCTGCGCGGCTCCAAAGTGGCTTTCTCCGAACGCCGGGGCAAGGAACCTCTCAGCTGGCGGTTCCCTCTCTGTCTGCTCCGATGGATGGATACTTTCTTTTTCATCGCCGGTTTGGTTGGTTGAATTTAAGAAAATACGCATTTAGAATAGCGCAATCGGTGCGATTTGTCAAGAGGAAATTTTCGAGTTTTCCGCATTTTTCATCAGCGGAAAAGCGTGGGAACGGATGAAGACGGTAAACCCTGCGAAACTCGGCGGTCAAACAAGGGGAATTTACCAGGCTTTGACCGGGGGCAGGAAGACAGCAGTGGTCCTCCAGGCCCGGGGAAGACGAGGACAACACCGGCCCCCCTCTTTGACAGCGGGCGGAAAATCTGTTACAATACCGAAAAACGGGGACGGCAGTGCGCCGCCCCTCTTTGGCCTGCATCCCGCCCACCCGCCTTTTGACGATCGAGAAACGAGGGACGACATGATCTACTGTCTGGAAGACGACGAAGCCATCCGAAACATGGTCCTTTACACCCTGCGCGCCTCCGGCATCGAAGCCGAGGGCTTTGAAACCGCAGCCCCCTTTCTGCAGGCGGTGGCCGCCCACCCGCCCCAGCTGGTGCTGCTCGATATCATGCTCCCCGGGGAGGACGGCATCTCGGTGCTGCGCCGCCTGCGCGAGAACCCCGCCACCGAATCGCTGCCCGTCATCCTCGCCACCGCCAAGGGCACCGAGTACGACAAGGTGCTCGGCCTCGACAGCGGCGCCGACGACTACCTCGTCAAGCCCTTCGGCATGATGGAGATGGTCTCCCGCGTCAAGGCGGTGCTGCGCCGCGCAGGGCCGAGGGAGCCGCGCCGCTGTCTGACCATCGGCGGCCTGGAGCTCAATCTCAGCGAGCACACGGTCAGCGTCTGCGGACAGCGGGTGCAGCTGACCTTAAAGGAATATGAAATGCTCAAGCTGTTCATGGAAAACCCCGGCCGCGTGTTCACCCGCGGCCAGATGATCTCCCGCGTGTGGAACACCGACTATGTCGGCGAGACCCGCACCGTGGATGTCCACATCGGCACCCTGCGCACCAAGCTCGGCCCCCTGGCCGACTGGGTGGAGACGGTGCGCGGCGTGGGCTACCGCTTCGCCCCCGGAGAGGAGCCGAAAGGGGAGGAGAGAGGATGACAAAACGCATTTTCCGCTCCATCTTCTGCACCTCCTTCCTCGTCTGCCTGATGGCCCTCGCCTGCCTGATCGGCGCGCTGTACAACTCCTTCACCGGCGCCCAGCTGCGCCAGCTCGAGGTGGAATGTCTCCTTGCCGCCCAGGCCGTCACCCATGAGGGGATGGAATATTTTGACGGACTGGAGCTGAGCGGCTGCCGCATCACCTGGATTGCCGCCGACGGCACCGTGATCCACGACAGCGAGAGCGACAGTGACCACATGGAAAACCACCTCCAGCGGGAAGAGATCATCGCCGCCGTGGAGGACGGCCACGGCCAGAGCGTGCGCCACTCCACCACCCTGATGGAGCAGCTGCTCTACGATGCCCGCCGCCTGCCCGACGGCAGCATCCTGCGCCTCTCCTGTGAGCAGGACAGCGTCTGGCGGCTGATGCTCGGCCTGCTGCCCCCCATTCTGTTTATCCTGCTGGCGGCGCTGCTGCTCAGCTTCGCGCTCGCCTCCCGCATCGCCCGCCAGATCGTCCGCCCGCTCAATGAGCTGAACCTCGATGAGCCGCTGTCCCAAAAGCCCTATGACGAGCTGTCCCCCCTGCTGCAGCGGATCGAGAGCCAAAAGCAGCAGCTGCGCAGCCAGGCAGGCCGTCTGCGCCGTCAGCAGGACGAGTTCGACACCCTCACCGACAGCATCCGCGAGGGCCTCGTCCTCATCAGCCGCAGCGGCCACATCCTCAGCATCAACCGTGCCGCCATGCGCCTGTTCCAGACCGACCGGGACAGCGTCGGCCGCCACTTCACCGAGGCCGGCGTCCGCGCTCTGCCGCAGGAGCTGGTGCGGGCGGCGCTTTCGGGGGAGCGCGGCAGCTGCACCCTGCCGCTCGGCGGCAGCACCTGGCAGATGGACTGCAGCCCCGTGGTCTCAGAGGGCGAGGTGCGCGGCGCGGCGCTGGTGATGTTTGACATCACCGAGCGCGAACGGGCGGAGCGGCTGCGCCGCGAGTTCACCGCCAACGTCTCCCACGAGCTGAAAACACCGCTGCACACCATCTCCGGCTGCGCCGAGCTGCTCGGAAACGGCATGGTGCAGCCGGCGGACACGGCCCACTTCGGCCGCCAGATCTACCAGGAGGCCCAGCGCATGATCCAGCTGGTGGAGGACATCATCCACCTCTCCTTCCTCGAAGAGGAGGCCGCCCTGATGGAGCGCGAGCGGGTCGACCTGCTGCTGCTCGCCGCCGCCGAGGTGGACAGCCTGCGCCCTGCCGCCGCCGCGGGCATCGAGCTGCGCATGGAGGGCGAGCGGGTGATCATGCCCGGCATCCCCTCGCTGCTGGCCGGCATCGTCCACAACCTCTGTGAAAATGCCGTCAAATACAACAAAAACGGCGGCCGCGTCATGGTCAAGGTGCAAAAGCGCGACGACTGCGCCCTGCTGCTGGTGGCCGACACCGGCATCGGCATCGCCCCCGAGCATCAGGACCGCGTCTTTGAACGCTTCTTCCGGGTGGACAAGAGCCACTCCCGCCAGAAGGGCGGCACCGGCCTTGGCCTCTCCATCGTCAAGCACGCCGCCCGCATCCACCATGCCACCGTGGAGCTGGAAAGCGAGCTGGGGCGCGGCACCATTGTCACGGTGCGGTTCCCCCTCGCGCAGAACGGATGAGCGAAAAAAGGAAGACCTTAGGAGGGCTTTGGCCCTCCTTTTCCGTTTCCCTTCCCCTGTGTCGGCAAGAGCTTGACATTTCCAAAAAAAGCATGATACAATAAGAGTGCCACTCTGTGACGAAAATGTGTCAAAACAAAGAATCTATCGGGAAAGAAGGATCACCATGAAAAAACTCGCAAGAGTGCTGGCGATGATGCTCTGCCTCGTCCTGCTGCTGCAGGGCGCGGCCCTTGCCGATGAGTACAAGTTCCCAAACGCCATCTGGCCGCTGCTGGAGGAGATCCAGGCCGCCGTCGACCGTCAGGACGACGCCGCCATCGTCGACTTCAGCCGTCAGGTGCTGGAGGTCATCCAAAACGAGCCGGAAAACCAGATGGTCAACGAGCTGCGCGCCTCCCGCTATGAGCAGATCGCCCTCGCTCTGGAGCGGATGGGTGACTACGGCGCCGCCGCTGCCGCCTTTGCCGACTATCTGCCCTATGCCGAGAAGATGGGCTGGGAGGATGCCGTCACCATCAGCAGCGCCAAGATCTACCAGTACACCTCCGACCTCTCCCTCTACACCCCCACCACCGAGCCTCAGGTGTACCACAACGCCCGCCACGAGCCGCAGACCGGCGTCTACTACGGCATCCCCGCCGACTCCGCCACCCGCGCCGAGCTGCCCGGCGAGTCGATGATGCTGCTCTACTACAATCTCGGCAACGAGACGGACCTCTCCTGGCACCGCCACATCATCGAGGAGTCCGCCGACAAGGATCTGCTGGTCGAGTTCGCCCTCAACCTCCCCGGGGAGGGCAGTCAGGTGACAGGCTTCGCCTCCTATCAGAAGGAAGTGCAGCAGGTGATCGACCTGATGGCCTCGATGCCGAACACCCGCTTCCTGCTCCGCTTCGCCGCCGAGTTCAACGTCTGGAGCGACCTGCCCGACCCCGCTCAGTACATCAGCGTCTTCCGCCAGGTGGCCACCGCCGCCCGCCGTCACCCCAACATCGCCATGGTCTGGAGCCCCAACGACGCCTCCTCCTGGGGGGTGAATCTTGCCGACTACTACCCCGGCGACGAGTATGTTGACTGGGTGGGTGTCTCCCTCTATGTCAAAAAGTATTTCCAGGGCAATCCCGACGCCAACGACTACGACGAGATCGTCTTCCGCACCGGCGACAGCGCCAACCCCGTCAAGACCTTGGAGGAGATCGTCTCCCTCTACGGCGACCGCAAGCCGATCATGCTCTCCGAGTCCGGCGCCTCCCACACCTGCCGCACGGCAGGGGAGAGCACCGCCGACTTCGCCCTCAAGGCCCTGCCCCAGCTCTACCTCAACCTGCCCATGGTCTACCCGCAGGTCAAGCTGATCGCCCACTTTGACAAGGTGATGCCCGCCGAGAGCGAGGACTACGCCCTCACCACCTCCGCCCAGGTCAAGCAGCTGTACAAGGAGCTGACCGCCTCGCCCGCCTTCATCCAGAGCAACGGCAGCGCGGCGCCGGTCACCCATCAGAAACTCACCGACGGCTATGTCGCCGCCGGCAACACCCTCACCGTCAGCGCCTACACCCATCTGTTCAAGGCGGATTCGGTGACGGTGGACTACTATGTGGACGACGCCCTGCTCGCCTCCTCCTCGCAGCTGCCCTACACCGTCACCCTCGACCTCTCCGGCCTTGCCGCCGGCAGCCATGTGGTCAAGGCCGTCGCCACCGGCAGCACCGGCTCGGTGGTGGAGACCTCCTTCACCATGACCGCCGGCACCGCCGCTCCGGTCGAGCCGCCGGCCCCCGAGCCGCCCGCCGCCCCCGTCTTCGACGATGTCCCCGCCGGCGAATACTTTGCCAAGCCCGTCGCCTGGGCAGTGGAGAACGCCATCACCCAGGGCACCGGCGCCACCACCTTCTCCCCGGCCGACACCTGCACCCGCGCCCAGATCCTCACCTTCCTCTGGCGCGCCGCCGGCAAGCCGGTGGTGGAGGATGCGGCCCTTGTCCCCGAGGGGGTGGCCGCGAGCGAGTATTATTATGAAGCACTCCGCTGGGGCATGGGCAACGGTTTCTTTGACGAGACCGGCATCCGCCCCGCCGAGGACTGCACCCGTGCCGACGCCGTCTGGTTCATCTACTGCGCCGCCGGCAAGCCCGCCGTTGCCGCCGACGCCCTCGCCTTCGACGATGTCGCCGCCGACGCCGCCTTTGCCCCCGCCGTCGCCTGGGCGGTGGAGAATACCGTCACCCAGGGCACCGGCGCCACCACCTTCTCCCCGGCCGACACCTGCACCCGCGGCCAGATCGTCACCTTCCTCTTCCGCGCCTTCGGCAAATAAAAAACATCGGTTTTCCTTGCATTTGTCACACACCTCTGTCATAATGAAAGAAGAGAGCTGCGGCGAGCGGGTCCATCCGGCCCGCTCGCCTGCGGTGTTTCAAACCAAAAGGACCGGCGGCGCCGGTCCTTGCTGTGAGGTGTTCCCCATGAAAATCGCCTTTACCAAGATGCATGGTGCCGGAAATGACTATATTTATGTAAATACCTTTACCCACGACCTCAAAAACCCCGAGGGCTTTGCCCGCCGCTTCAGCGACCGCCACAAGGGCATCGGCAGCGACGGGCTGGTGCTGATCGGCCCCTCCAAAACCTGCGACCTCAAAATGCGGATGTACAATGCCGACGGCTCCGAGGGCCGGATGTGCGGCAACGCCAGCCGCTGCATCGCCAAATACGCCTACGAAAAGGGCCTTTGCCGAAAAGAGACCATGACGATGGAAACCCTCGCCGGTGAGCGGGTGCTGCACGTCACGGTGGACGGGGACCGCGTGATCAAGGTGACGGTGGAGATGGGCGAGCCCCGCCTGCACCCCGCCGAAATCCCCATGATTCACGACGGGGAGACCTTCGTCGATCAGGAGATTGAATGTGCCGGGCAGATCTGGCGCGCCACCGCCGTCTGCACCGGCCCCGCCCACCTCGTCATCTTTACCGACACGCCGGTGGACGAGCTGGATCTTGCCGCCATCGGCCCCCTCTTTGAAAACCACCCCCTTTTCCCCGACCGGGTCAACACCGACTTTGTCAACCAGCTGGGCAGCGACTGTTTTCAGATGCGCGTCTGGGAGCGCGGCAGCGGAGAGACGCTGGCCTGCGGCACCGGCGCCTCCGCCGTCGCCGTCGCCGCCGTGCTCACCGGCCGGGCGAGACGGGGCCAGGATCTGCACATCCGCCCCCGCGGCGGCGAGCTGTTTGTCACCTCGGAGATGTCGGGCGGCGTCTCGATGCGCGGCGGCGCCGAAGAGGTCTTTGAAGGCACCGTCGAATGGGACGGTGAGGGCTGAGCCCTTGGGAACATTTTGCGCCCTCCGGGAGCCTGCCGCGCGGCAGGCTCCCTTTTCCTGCCGCGGCCTGTCCCAAAAGAGCATCGCAGCCTTCCGGGATACGACAAAAACACCCCGCGCTCTTGACCTTTGCGCCGATTCTCGATATAATAATAGAATCAACCTGACGAAAATCCAAAGTTGATCCAAAGCGCTCCGCCCTCTCCCGGCCCCGGCCGGATCCAGGGCGGACAAAGCCCGGGGCCGCCGCACACCGCCGCCCCGGCGACGGAAGGGAGCATCCTTTTGAAACTCATCGGATATTACAACCGGTCGGTCTATCTCACCTACCTCAGCGGCGTCGTGTCGGTCGTCGGCGTGGTGCTGGCGCTGGAGGAGAAGGTGGGCGCCGCGCTGACCTGTCTGATGCTCAGCGGTCTGTTTGATATGCTGGACGGCACCGTCGCCGCCCACACCGAGCGCAGCGCCGAGGCGCGTAAATTCGGCATCCAGATCGACTCGCTGTGCGATATCTTCTGCTTTTGCGTCTTTCCCGCCCTGCTGTGCTACCAGCTGGGCGCCACCAGCTGGTGGTCGGTGGCCGCCATGTCGCTGCTCATTGTCTGCGGCATCATCCGGCTCGGCTATTTCAACGTCCAGGAGGAGCTGCGCCAGCAGCAGACCACCGAGAAACGCAAATCCTATCAGGGCCTGCCCGTCACCTCCACCTCGCTCATCTTCCCCCTGGCCCTGCTGATTTTGGACCGCTTCCCCCTGCCGTACGGCATCGCCCTGCCGGTCCTCATGACCGCCGTCGCCTGCGCCTTTGTGCTCGACATTCCGGTGGTCAAGCCCCAGGGCAAGGGCAAGCTGCTGCTGGTGGCGGCCGGCGTCGTCCTCTTTCTCGGTCTGATTTTTAGCTGATTTTATGCAAAAAGGGAGGCATCTCCGTTGAGCAAGCCCTCAAAAACCCAGAGGTTTCTCTATAATACCGTCACCGGGCGCTGTCTGCTCAAGGTGCTCACCCGCCCCAAGGTGTCGGATCTCGGCGGACGCATCGTCAGCAGCCGACCCTCCAGACTCGTCATCCGCCGCTTTGTCAAAAAGCACGAGATCGACATGAGCCAGTGCGTCAAAACCCGCTTTCATTCCTTTAATGACTTTTTTACCAGAGAGCTGCACCAGGCGGCCCGCCCCATCCCGTCGGAGGAGGAGCATCTCTTCAGCCCCTGTGACGCCCACCTCTCCATCTACCCCATCGGGGAGGACACCAGCCTCGCCATCAAGAATTCGGTCTACACCATCAGCGAGCTGCTCGGCGGCGACGAAGACCTCGCCCGCCGCTACGAAGGCGGCGTCTGCTGCGTCTTTCGCATGACCCCCCGCCACTACCACCGCTACTGCTATATCGACGACGGTGTCAAGGGCAAAAACCACCGCATCAACGGCGTGCTGCACACCGTCCACCCCATCTCCGGCGCCCGCTACGCCGTCTACTCCCAGAACACCCGGGAGTACTCGGTACTCAGCACCCGCCGCTTCGGCGAGGTGGTTCACATGGAGGTCGGCGCGATGATGGTCGGCCGCATCAACAACTACCACCAGGAGTACCGCTTCCGAAGAGGGGAGGAGAAGGGCCGCTTTGAGTTTGGCGGCTCCACCATCGTCATGCTGTTTCGCAGGGACGCCGTCCGCTTCTTCCCCCACATCCTCGAAAGCGCGGCCAGAGGGGAGGAACTGGGCGTGCTGCGGGGGGAGAGTCTCGGCGAGGCGGTTTGCGCGCTGAACGGCAAAGTATGATCCCCGGTTGACAGGAATGTGCCCTTTTTGTGGACGGAGATTTGATTTTTTGTGCAAATTTTGGCCGAATCTTTGCTTTCTTAGATTGACAAGCCCCGCCCGCTAAGGTACAATAAATGATGGTTCCCGATGATGTGTTCGCCGCGCCGCGCGGCTGACATATGGTGTATCCCATTTCAAAAAAGGAGAGTGCAAACCCTATGGATCTGATGATTCTCTCGCCCATCGGTGCTGTTGTCGCCCTCGTCTACGCCTTTATGACGGCGAAGAAGGTGACCTCGCAGTCCGAGGGCACCGAGCAGATGGCCAAGATCTCTGCTTCCATTCGTCTTGGTGCGGATGCTTACCTCAAGCGCGAATACTCCAGCGTGATCAAGTTCTTTGCGCTGGTGTTCGTCGTGCTGCTCGCCCTGTCCCTGATGGGCTTCATGAACATTTTCGTGGCCCTGTCCTTCCTCACCGGCGGCTTCTTCTCCGGTCTTGCCGGCTACTTCGGCATGAAGATCGCCACCGCCGCCAACGCCCGCACCGCCTGGGCCGCCAAGAACAGCTTAAACAGCGGCCTGCGCACCGCCTTCTCGGCCGGTTCGGTCATGGGCTTCGTCGTCGTCGGCCTCGGCCTGCTCGACGTTTCCCTGTGGTACTACTTCCTGCAGTTCTGGTTCCGCGATCTGCCTGAGGCCGCCCGCATCTCGCAGATCAGCTCCCTGATGCTCACCTTCGGCATGGGCGCCTCCTTCATGGCTCTGTTTGCCC
>JAFQKL010000369.1 GCA_017396965.1 Clostridia bacterium | reverse complement strand
GCTCCGGCTCGGATTGCTGTGCCGCTGCTCCTGCGAGGAGCTTTTCAATCTCGTCCTGGCTCAACTTGCCGCCCGAAGACGCGGGAGCAGATGCGGCGGGTGCAGCGGGAACCGGCGTCTCCGGCGCGGCCTGCGTCTCCGCCTGCGTTGCGGGGGCGGACGCTGCGGGGACGTCGCCCTCCAGCTCGGCCAGCGCCCCGGCCAGCAGCTTTTCAATCTCGTCCTGGCTCATCTTGCCGCCCGACGCGGCGGGCGCCGCCGGCGCGGGAGCAGCCGGGGCAGCCGTCTCCGGCTCCGCCTCCACGCCCTCAGGCAGCGAGATCGAGGTGATCTCTTCATCCTCGTCAAACGAGGGGAACTGCGCCGCCTCCGGCGCGTCTTCCTCCGGCACATCCTCCGCCGCCAACGCCCCGGCCAGCAGCTTCTCAATCTCCTCCTGGCTCATTTTTCCGCCGGAAGACGCAGAAGACGCAGCGGGCGCAGCGGATGCAGCCGCCTCCGGCGCCTCCTCGGCCAGCGCCCCGGCCAGCAGCTTCTCAATCTCCTCCTGGCTCATCTTGCCGCCGGAAGACGCGGAAGACGCCGCCGCCTCCGGCTCTGCGGGCGCCGCAGACGTCGCAGCGGCCCCCACCACCGCCGCGGACGCGGCCCGCTCCGTCGAAGCCGCTCCGGCCAGCAGCCGTTCGATGGCATCCTGACTCAGCTTCCCGCCGTCGGACAGCGGCGCGGAGACCTCGGTCGCCGGGTCCGACACCGCCGGTTCCGCCGCCGACCGTTCCGCGTCCGCCTTCCCCGCGTCCGCCTTCTCCGCGTCCGCCTCCTCGGCCAGCGCCCCGGCCAGCAGCGCCTCGATCTCCTCCTGGCTCATCTTGCTGCCGGACGCCGACGCAGCCGCCGGCTGTGCCGCGGGGGCCGCCGTCTCAAAAACCGGCGCCGCCGCCGCGGCTTCCTCCTCCGCCAGCAGCGCCGCCTCCAGCTCGCTGGCGAGATTCTCCTCCAGCGCGTCCTTGATCTGGCTGGCGACGGCGTTCTCCTGATGGATGGCGTCGAGGATCGAAGGCACCTGCGCCGCGGGACGGGCCGCCGGTGCGGCCTCGCGCGGCTCGGAGGGCTGCGCCTCCGCAGCCTTCGGCTCGGCGGCCGGCTCGGGCGTGCGCGTCTTGCTCAAAAGATTCATCACATGGGCGGTCTTGCTGGAATTGTCCTTTGCCATGAAACAGCTCTCCTTAAACGGTCATCAAAAAAGTAATCCAAAAGAAAGGGTCATCCAAAAGATCCCCAAAAGAATTCCGCGCAATCCCGGCGCGTCCCCGCCCCCCTCCGTCAATACGGCCGCGGACGCGGCTTGATGCGGGGGCGCGGGAAGCGGTCGCCCGCCACCTCGTCGATCACCCGGCGCAGGTCGTAGGCGGGGTTGCTGTCCGGCGCGTAGGTCATCACGCTCTGGCCGTGCGCCGGGGCCATCGCCACCTGTACGCCGCGGCGGATCTTGCTGTCAAACACCTTGCTGCCCAGCTGCCGCGCCACCTCCTCGGCGAGATCGAGGATCTCCCGCGAGAGGGTGAGGCGGGGGTTGTACTTGTTGAGCAGCACGCCCAGGACCTTGAGGTTGGGGTTAAAGGAGGTCTTCACCGCCTCCACCGTGTCCCTGATCTGGGAGATGCCGACCAGGCTCAAAACCTCCGCCTCCATCGGCACGATCAGCCCGGTGGAGGCCACATAGGCGTTGATGGTGAGAATGCCGAGGGCGGGCGGGGTGTCGATAATCACAAAATCGTAGTTGTCGCGCACGATGTCCAGCTGCTGGGCGAGCATGAACTCTCTGCGCGGGGCGGTGAACTCCACCTCGGCGGTGGAGAGCATGATGTCGCTGGGCAGAATGTCGCCATAGCGGGTGGGGACAATGGCTTCGGTGATGCGGGTGTGGCCCGCGAGGACGTCGTAGACCGTTTGGCCGCTGCCGATGTCCAGCCCCAGATGAAATCCCAGGTTGCCCTGGGGGTCCAGGTCGATGCCCAGCACCCGCGCACCGCGCTGGCTCAGGCCGCAAATCAGGGCCGAGGTGGTGGTGGTTTTGCCCACGCCCCCCTTCTGGTTGGTGACGGTGATGATCTGCGTCACAGGGAATCCCCCTCTCTCTCAAAAACTGCTGCGGTCAGCTCTTAATTTTATTATACTACAGGTCGATATTGAAAATATAGAGTCTGGCGTGAAAAAATGTCATTTTCCGCCGGGACGGGGGAAGTCCTGTCGCCGGGCGGCACTGAAGACAGTATAACACATCTGATGACACAGATCAAACGCACATTTTATCAAAACGGGTACGGAAATGAGCAAAGAACCGGTTTTCCTGCCGCGGCATGAAGATCTGTGCGGAGGTTGACACAGGAAAAACCGTGTTTTGGAAAGGAGCGATTCATTTGGCATCTGTCAGCGGACTGAGCAGCTCAAGCAGTATTTACGGCAATCGAAACATCCTCTCGGGCCTCGCCAGCGGTCTCGACACCGAGACCATGATCGAAAACTCGGTCGCC
Source organism: Clostridia bacterium (assembly GCA_017396965.1). Lineage (GTDB taxonomy): Bacteria > Bacillota > Clostridia > Oscillospirales > Feifaniaceae > Galloscillospira. The sequence continues at coordinate 1,994 of JAFQKL010000369.1, read as the reverse complement.
GGTCTCAAGGCCCGCATCACCGGCCTGCAGCAGGACCGCACCAAGCTCGAGTGGGAGCAGGAGGCCTACCGCAGCATCATCGCCAAGATGGCCAACTTCTCGGATAAGTACACTTCGTACACCTCCTCCACCAACCTCATGTCCTCGAGCTTTTTCAACGGCTCGGTCAAGGTGGAGTCGCTCGGCGAGTTTGCCGACCTCGTCTCCGCCACCGGCAAGGGGACGAGCGACGTGGCGATTCTGGGCGTCAAGCAGCTGGCCTCCGGCGCCACCTACAAGGTGAACGGCATCGGCAACTTAAAGAGCGACGCCGTCCGCCCCACCATCACCGGCGACGCCTTAAACCTCGATGAGAAGATCAACATCTCCAACATGGTCGGTTCGATCACCTTAACCGAAGGCAAGAACAAGAGCTACGCCGTCAACCTCTCCTTCGATGAGGAGGACGAGATCTACACCGCCCAGGATCTGGTCGACAAGCTCAACGAAAAGCTCAAGGAGACCAAGGTCACCCTCGGCAACGGCGACACCGTCACCGCCGACACCCGCTATGAGGTGACGCTGGACGGCGATCAGCTCAAGATCAGGGGCAAGGTCAACTCGGCCAACGTCACCATCTCGGGCAACATGGCGAGCGACGGCGGCCTCAAGGTGGAGGACAAGGAAGACACCGACTCCACCGCCGTGATCGACCTGAGCAACGCCAAGATCAGCGAGGAGACCACCGGCCTCAAGCTGCTCGGCAAGGAGATGAGCTTCACCGTCGACGGCATCACCAAGAGCTTCAAGCTCGGCGACATCAAGTTCGAGGAGGACGCCACCCCCGAGCAGAAGGCGGAGAAGATCCGCTCCACCCTGCAGGACAAGCTCGACGAGCTGTTTGGAGACAGCAAGGTGGATGTCACTTTGGAGAACGGCGCCCTCTCCTTCGCCGTCGACCGCGGCTCCACCTTAAAGATCGACAACGCCAAGGGCCTCGGCCTCTCCACCGGCTCCGAGACCTCCTACGCCAACCTCTCCTCCACCTTAAAGGATGTCGTCACCCTCACCGACGATATGCTGGCCAAGGACGAGTTCGGCAACGTCAAGAAGGACAAGGACGGCAAGGAGCTGTATGAGCTGAAGATCAACGGCAAGGTGGTCGGCGAGTTCAACAAGGACACCGCCCTCGAGACGGTGGTCAACGCCATCAACTCCAACGCCGAGGCGGGCGTCAACCTGCGCTTCTCCCAGCTGACCAACGAGTTCAGCTTCACCAGTGAGGAGCAGGGCGCGTCGAGCAGGATCGAGATCCAGGGCGGCCTCGCCGGAGCCCTCTTTGGCGACACCGTGGACGGCGAAGGCAACAGCATCAACGCGAACTACAAGGCCGGTCAGGATGCCATCTTCGCCATGAAGGTCAACGACTCCACTTTTGAAGAGGTGCGCCGTTCCTCCAACACCTTTGAGGTGGACGGGCTGTCCATCAATTTGAAGGGAACCTTTGGGTACGAGGAGGATTGCCGCACGATCGATCCGGCGAATGGCCTGTTCCTGGCGGATGCTGAGGTGACAGTGACCGGTGGTGTCAAGGTGAAGCACCTCAACGAAAAGAAGCAGTATATTTTTGAGGACGGAACCCTGGCAGAGCAAGGCGCGCTTTATGGAGACTTCGTCTACAAAGAGGGTGTGGAACGCACCTTCGGCAACCGCATCGAATCCACCGAACCCGTCACCTTCAAAACCACCTCCGACTCCGACAAGATCGTCGAGACCATCAAAAACATGGTCAACGACTACAACGAGATGGTCACCGAGATCAAGAAGGCCTACTCCACCATGCCCGAGCAGCGCTCGAACGGTCAGTACTACGAGCCGCTCACCGAGGAGGACATGGAGGGGATGAGCGACCGCGAGATCGAGAAGTACGAGGAGAAGGCCAAGACCGGCATCCTCTTCGGCGACTACGACCTCTCCAGCCTCTACTCCCGCCTGCGCGACGCGGTGCAGATGGC
>JAFQKL010000368.1 GCA_017396965.1 Clostridia bacterium | reverse complement strand
GCGTGGTGGACGAGGCGCTGGCGGCGCAAGCGGTGCAGCTGACGCCGGAGATCGAGCTGGGCTCCCATGATCTGCGGATGGACTTTGCCGCATCGGGACTCGGCGTCTCCTGCGTGGTGCGTGAGTTTGCCGCCGCACGTCTGGCGGAGGGGCGGTTGGTGGAGCTGCGCACCCCGCCGCTGCCGGCCCGCGCCATCGGCCTGGCCAGGGCGGAGGACCGGCCGCTGCCGGCGGCGGCGCAGGCCTTTTTCCGTCAGGTGGCGGGTGACTGAGCGCACCGCCGTGCGGGACGCCCCGCTGCGGTGCGGGGCGTCCCTGTTCTTCCCTGTGGTCAGGCATCAAAGTGCGGCTCGCCGTAGTAGCGGACGGCCTCGTTGGTGATCTCCGGGAACCGCTTGGGTTCGCCGACGTGGACGGGGCGGTGGGGGTCCATATAATTGTACCCCGGCCGACGGCCGTCATAGAGGTCGGGCAGCACGATACCGGCGTCGCCCATCTGCGGGTCACGGGCGCGGACGCGGTCGGCATCCTGCGGCAGACCGTTTCTGGTCACAGACATACTGACACTCCTTTCCGGGCGCGGTTTTTCCCGCGCCCTCTCAGTATGGCGTCAGCGGCGCCATTTAGCCGAGGAAAAATTTTAACAAGCACAAAGGGACGTCCCTCGGGACGTCCCTTTGCGTGAAGCGATACGGGCGCGGGTCGCCCGGAAGAAAGTCAGTCACTTGGAGGCGGCCGGCAGCAGCCCCTTGAGCGCGCCGCTGCGACGCAGGGCGGCCAGCAGCATTCCCGCCAGCAGCGCGCCGCCGGAGGCGCTGATCAGGAAGGGGATGACATAGGCGAACACCGCCGCCTCGTTGCCGACGAGGAAGACGGCCACCGGCCAGGCGCAGAGGGCGCCCAGCACGCCGGTGCCCAGCGCCTCGCCGAACATGGCGGCGACGAGGCTGCCGCTCATCCGCCACACCAGGCCACAGCAGAGCGCGCCCACCATACTGCCGGGGAAGGCGAGCAGCGAGCCTGTGCCGATGGCGACGCGGATCACCGAGGTGACGAAGGCCATGCCGACGCTCCAGCCCGGCCCCAGCAGCACGCCGCCGAGCAGGTTGACCATGTGCTGCACCGGCATACACCGCGCCGCACCGACGGGGATGGTAAAGGCCGAGCAGGTGACGGCGACGGCGGTCAGCAGGCCGGCGAGGGCTAATTTCTTGACGTGATCGTTGCGCATGGGGTCACTCTCCTTTGTTTTGTGGTGGTGTGGGGGAGGACGGGCCGGGGGACGCGTGTGCGCCCGGCTGTTCCGTCCCGGAAGGCCCACCGGGTTGCAGGCGGGGACGACGGCAGGGGGCGCGAGGCACAAAAAAACCCGCCACAGGGGGCGGAGTCTGTCTCGTGACTTCCTACGGTGGCATTATCCACATCAGGTTCACGGGTCGAGGCGGGCGCCTCCTCTCAGCCTGCGTGGTGCAAGCTCCCCTGTTCACTGTTTCATTGTGGGTTTAGTATAGCATCCCGCCCTGTGGGATGTCAAGAGAATGGTGAAAATAATTCTGATAGTTTTTTCATAATTGGTAAACCAGTCTTGTGCAGATCATGAATAATCGGTAAACCATTCTCCGCCCTCCGCGACGGTACCTCCTTCACCACACACCCGCGTCCACCGCGCACACGCCTTCCCCCCAGTCACACCCCCCACAAAACGCAAAAAGGTCCAGGATACGAGGCTGGTATCCTGGACCCTTTTTTCTCTTTTGACCCTCTGCCTCCGCCATCCTCCCATCCGCACAGACGGAGCCGTCGGAACAGGCGGAGCAGGCAGAGCAGGGCAGCGGCAGCGCCGCGTTCAAAAGACGGTGATCTTACTTCACCAGCTCAAGAATCGCCATCTCGGCAGAGTCGCCGCGGCGGGGGCCGGTCTTGATCACGCGGGTGTAACCGCCGTTGCGGTTCTCGTAGCGGGGGGCGATCACGTCAAACAGCTTGGTCACGACCTCGCGCTTGGTGATGTAGCTCAGCGCCTGGCGCTTGGCGTGCAGGTCGCCGCGCTTGCCGAGGGTGATCATCTTCTCAGCCATGGCCGAGACCTCTCTGGCGCGGGTGACGGTGGTCTCGATCCGCTCATTCTCCAGCAGATAGGTGGTCATCGCGCGCAGCATGGCGCGGCGGTGATCGGTCTTTCTGCCGAGCTTACGGGTTCCGGGCATATTCCGTTACCTCCTTAAAACACTTGCAGACTAATCTTGCGTTTTCAACGTTATCCTTAAAATTCCAAGGTCTACTCTTCGTCCTTCCGCAGCGAAAGGCCGAGGCTTTCAATCTTGGAAATGACCTCCTCCAGCGACTTGCGCCCGAGGTTTCTCACCTTCATCATGTCCTCATCGGTGTGGCTGATGATGTCCTCCACCGTGTTGATCCCGGCGCGCTTTAAGCAGTTGAAGGAACGGACGGAAAGATCCAGCTCCTCAATGCTCATCTCCAGCACCTTCTCCTTGCGGTCGTCTTCCTTGACGATCATCACCTCGGCCCGCTTTGCCTCGTCCGAAAGGTCGATGAAGAGGTTCAGATGCTCGCTCATGATCTTGGCGCCGTAGGACAGCGCCTCCTTGGCGGTGATGGTCTGATCGGTGGTGACCTCGATGGTCAGCTTGTCGTAGTTGGTGATCTGGCCGACGCGGGTGGCCTCTACAAAGTAGTTGACCTTGAGCACCGGCGTGTAGATCGAATCGACCGGGATGAGGCCGATCTCCGGCGGCAGCTCGCGCTTGTTCTGCTCGGCCGAAACATAGCCGCGACCGCGCGACAGCGTCAGCTGCATATTGAGGGTGGCGCCCTCGCCCAAGGTGGCGATGCGCAGGTCGGGGTTTAAGATCTCCACATCACTGTCGCGCTGGATGTCATCCGCGGTGACGGTGCAGGGGCCTCTCGCGTCGATGGTGACCAGTTTATCCTCTTCGCTGTACAGACGCAAAATGAGTTCCTTGACATTGAGGACGATCTCGGTGACATCTTCCTTGACGCCCTCGATGGTGGAAAACTCATGCGAAACACCGGCGATTTTAACGGAGGTTGCCGCGTAGCCGGGGAGAGAGGACAGCAGGATCCGGCGCAGGGAGTTGCCCAGCGTGGTTCCGTACCCCCGCTCGAGCGGGGCGACGACGAACCGTCCGAAGGAACCGTCCTCTGAAAGAAGCTCCGTATCAAGCCGCGGCTTCTCGATCTCGATCATGAAAACCCTCCTTAAACTAAATGGTGTATGCGGCGAGCACGAGCTTCGCCGCTTCTCCAAACAAATGCCCGATCTGCGGCGCGAAAATCCGCGCCGATCTTCTCTTACTTGGAGTACAGCTCAACGATGAGGGTCTCCTGGATTTCCAGGTCGATCTGGTCTCTGGTGGGCAGGGCAACAACCTTGCCGCTCATGTTCTCGCGGTCCACTTCCAGCCAGCCGGGGACGGGGCGGTTGGCGTTGGCCTCGGCGATGACCTTGAACTTCTCGCTCTGCTTGCTCTTCTGGCGGACGGCAACCACGTCGCCGGCGCTGATCAGGTAGGAGGGGATATCCACCTTCTTGCCGTTGACGGTGAAGTGGCCGTGGACCACCAGCTGTCTCGCCTCGGGGCGGCTCATGGCGAGGCCCAGACGGTAGACGACGTTGTCAAGACGGCTCTCTAAGATCTGGAGCAGGTTTTCGCCGGTGATGCCGCTCTTGCGCTCGGCGAGGTCGAAATAGTGGCGGAACTGGCCTTCCAGCACACCGTAGTAACGGCGGGCCTTCTGCTTCTCACGCAGCTGCAGGCCGTACTCGCTCAGCTTCTTTCTCGCCTTGCCGTGCTGGCCGGGGGCGAAGGAGCGGCGGTTGATGGCGCACTTGTCGCTGTAGCAGCGCTCGCCCTTTAAGAACAGCTTCTGGCCCTCTCTGCGGCACTGGCGGCAAACGGCGTCAGTATATCTTGCCATATTCTATTTACCTCCGATTAAACTCTTCTTCTCTTGGGCGGACGGCAGCCGTTGTGGGGGATGGGGGTGACGTCCTTGATCATGGACACCTCAAGGCCCGCGGTCTGCAGCGCACGGATGGCGGCTTCACGACCGGCGCCGGGGCCCTTGACGAACACCTCAACGCTCTTGAGGCCGTGCTCCATGGCCGCCTTGGCAGCGGTCTCGGCAGCGGTCTGCGCGGCGTAGGGGGTGGACTTACGGGAGCCTCTGAAGCCCAGTCCGCCGGAGGAGGCCCAGGAGATGGCGTTGCCGTTCACATCGGTGATGGTGACGATGGTGTTGTTGAAGGTGGAGCTGATATGCACAGCGCCCTTTTCGATGTTCTTCTTTTCGCGGCGCCGTCTGGTGGCGCCTCTTCTCTGAACTTTCGCCATGATGAACCTCCTTACTTCTTCTTATTCGCGATGGTCTTCTTGGGGCCCTTGCGGGTGCGCGCGTTGGTCTTGGTGCGCTGGCCGCGGACGGGGAGGCCCTTTCTGTGGCGGATGCCGCGATAGCAGCCGATTTCGGTCAGGCGCTTGATGTTGAGCGCGTTGTCACGGCGCAGGTCGCCTTCCACGAGGTAGCCGCTGTCGATGCAGTCACGAAGCTTAGAAACCTCGTCCTCGGTCAGGTCCTTGACGCGGGTATCGGGGTTGATGCCGGTGGCTGCCAGGATTTTATTCGCGCTGGTCTGGCCGATGCCGTAAATGTAGGTCAGTCCAACCTCCACGCGCTTGTCGCGGGGAAGGTCAACGCCAGCAATTCTAGCCATATTGTTTTAATGCACCTCCGCTATTGACTTAGATGATGCGCCGGCCTTAGCCCTGGCGCTGCTTGTGCTTGGGGTTCTCGCAGATGACCATGACACGGCCCTTGCGCTTGATGATCTTGCACTTCTCGCACATGGGCTTAACGCTGGGTCTCACTTTCATGGTGATAACCTCCTTGAAGCTTGTGCCCAAAACCTCCTTCGGCGCTGCCGGCGGGCGGGGCCTGCCTTGCGTAGACGCTGGTTTTGACCGTGTCGCAACCGTGTTGCAGCGGTGCCGCAACCGTCTATGGCAGGGAAAGCGCGCCGCGGCGGGTGCCGTCGGCCGGTTCGGGCGGTGGAAAGCTCTCCTCGCCTTGCCGCTTAAGGGCGGGGCGGGGGAGAGAGAATGGTGTTGAAAAGAGTCTTAAGGCAAGCAGCCGGGAATCCGACTACTTCCCTCTCCAGGTGATGCGGCCGCGGGTGGGATCGTAGGCCGAAACCTCCACCGTCACCTTATCGCCGGGCAGGATACGGATGAAGTTCATCCGCAGCTTGCCGGAGATGTGGGCCAAAATGGTGTGTCCGTTTTCCAGCTTCACCTGGAACATGGCATTGGGCAGGGCTTCGACCACCCGTCCCTCCAGCTCGAATACATCGTCTTTGGGCATGATCTTGCCTCCTTCGGCTCTGGCTTTCAGGTTGGTTGCTCCGGCGGCTCCTTGAGGGCGCGCAGGGCGCGGCGCAGGGCGCGGTCGGTCGGCGGGGTCTGCGAAAAGGGGGCCTTTTGGCAGAGCGCCAGGTGACGGCGGTTTTTGCGCTTGGGTCGTGCCAGGGGACGGCGCTTGCCGTCGGCAACCAGCAGAAAGGCGGCGGACTGCTCCACCACCAGCAGCAGGCTGCCGCGGTCGTGCCCCATCAGGGAGACCACCACATCGCCCGGGGCGATGGCCGTCTTCTCTTCTTGATGGAACGCACCGTTCATGGCTCACTCCTCCAGATTGCAGACGGTCAGGATCTCGGGGTCGCCCCCGGTGACCACCAGGGTGTTCTCGTAATGGGCCGCCCTGGCGCCGTCGGCGGTGATGACGGTCCACTTGTCGTCCAGCACCTCGATCTCGTGGGTGCCGGCGTTGACCATCGGCTCGATGGCCAACGTCATCCCGGGCAGCAGGCGCTGGCCGCGGCCGGGGCTGCCGAAGTTGGCAACCTCCGGGTCTTCATGCAGCTGCCGCCCGATGTCGTGGCCGACATAGCGGCGCACCACCGAGAAGCCCTGCGACTCCACATAGCTCTGGATGGCGTGGCCGACATCGCCCAGGCGATACCCCTCGCGGGCCAGCTTTGCCCCTTCAAAGAAGGACTGCCGGGTGACGGCGATCAGCCGTGCCGATTCAGCGTCGATCTCGCCGACGGGGAAGGTGGCGGCGCAGTCCCCGTGGTAGCCCTGGTAGATGGCGCCGATGTCGATGCTGACGATGTCGCCCTCTTTCAGGGTGCGCTTGCCGGGGATGCCGTGGATCACCTGTTCGTTGACCGAGATGCAGGCGGTGGCGGGGAAGCCGCCGTACCCTAAGAAGGAGGGGGTGGCGCCCTGCTCGGTGATAAAGCGGTGCATGGCGCGGTCCAGCTCCCTGGTCGTCACGCCGGGGCGGACGAGGCTGCCGCCCAGCCGCAGCGCGGCGGAGGCAATCCGGCCGGCTTCGCGCATCAGCTTCAGCTCGCGGGGGCCTTTCAGCGTGATCATTTCCAGCCCTCGATGACGGCGAGGATCATGGTGGTGGTGCGCTCGATGCCGGTGCTCTTGATCTCGCTCAAGACGTCACGCTCGCCGTAGAACAGTTTTAAGGGCTCGGTCGTCTCGTGGTAGACCTTGAGGCGGTCGGCCACCGTCTCCGGCTTGTCGTCCGCACGGATGACGAGGGGGTCGCCGCACTTGTCGCACAGGTCGCCCTTGGTCGAAGGCGCGTTCTTGACATGGAAGGTGGCGCCGCACTTTAAGCAGACGCGCCGTCCCGACATCCGCTCCATGATCTCCTCATCCTCCACCTCGAGGGAGATGACGAGGTCGATCTTGACGCCGAGGTCCTCGAGCACCTGGGCCTGGGCGGTGTTGCGCGGGAAGCCATCGAGCAGGAAGCCCTTCTCGCAGTCAGGCTCGGCGATGCGGTCCTTGAGCACGCCCACGACCGTCTCATCGGGAACCAGGGCGCCCTTGTCCATATAGGACTTGGCCTCGAGGCCGGCCTTGGTGCCGGCGGCGGCGGCGGCGCGGAGCAGGTTGCCGGTGGAGATGGTGGGGATGCCCAGCTTTTCACTGACAATGGCGGCCTGGGTGCCCTTACCGGCTCCGGGCGCGCCTAAGAAAATGAGATTCATAAACTACGCTCCTCACTTCGCCCCCCATAGGGAGGGCAGACGGGACTTTGTAAGGCGGGGGCGGGGGCGACCGTGAGTCCGGTCCCCCCGGCCCTGCCGTTCTCTGTCACTGCGGGTCTTACGCTGCGATTACTCGAGGAAGCCCTTGTAATGACGCATGAGCATCATGGACTCCATCTGCTTGACGGTCTCCAGCGCCACGCCGACCAGAATGATGATGGTGGTACCGCCGAGCGAGATGTTCACCGGCAGGAACCAGCTGCAGACGATGGGCAGGATGGCGATGAAGATTAAGAACAACGAGCCGATGAAGGTGATCTTGCTCAGGATGCGCTGGATATACTCCGAGGTGGGCCGTCCGGGGCGGATGCCGGGGACGAAGCCGCCGTTCTTCTTTAAGTTGTTGGCGATCTCGATGGGATTGTAGGTCATCGAGATATAGAAGAAGGAGAAGCCCACGATGAAGAGGGTGTAGAGGATGGCGTAAACGGGGTGGGTCGGCTGGAAGCCGCTCATCACGATATACCAGAAGCTGCCCTCGGCGGGGGCGGGGAGGAAGGAGCCGATGGTAGCGGGAATCGAGATGAAGCTCTGCGCGAAGATGACGGGCAGAACGCCGGTTCCGTTGACCTTGATCGGGATATGGCTCGACTGACCGCCATACACCTTGCGGCCGACCACGCGCTTGGCATACTGCACCGGGATGCGACGCTCGGCGTTGTTGACCACAACCACCAGGGCCACCAGACCCACCGCCACCACGGCGATGAGGATGGCAACCACGATGTTGAGCAGGCCGTAGCGCACGTAGCCGATCATGTCAAACACAGCGACGGGCAGGCGGGCGACGATACCGGTGAAGAGGATGATCGAGATGCCGTTGCCGATGCCGTAGTTGTTGATCTGCTCGGCCATCCACATCAAGAGGCAGGAGCCGGCGGTGAAGGTGAGCAGGATCACGGCCATGGTAAAGAGGCCGGGGTTGCTGACGGCGCCGCCGTTGTTGAGGACGGTGTAGTAACCGATGCCCTGCAGGAAGGCGATGCCGATGGTCAGATAACGGGTATAGGCAGTCAGCTTCTTTCTGCCCTCCACGCCCTCCTTGGCAAGACGCTCCAGGGAGGGGATCGCCACTGTCAGCAGCTGGATGATAATGGAGGCATTGATATACGGGCTGATCGACATGGCAAAGACGGTGGCCTGCGAAAAGGCGCCGCCCGAGAGCATATCAAGGTAGGTGAAGATCGTGCCGCTGTTGGCCTCCATATAGGTCTGCAGAACAGAAGCGTCCAAAAACGGCACGGGGATCTTGGCGCCGAAGCGGAAGAGGAGGATGATGAACAGGGTGAAGATCATCTTCTTCTTCAGTTCCGGGATCTTCCATGCGTTTTTGATGGTTTGAATCATAAGGCTACCACCTCAGCCTTGCCGCCGGCCGCCTCGACCTTTTCCTTGGCGGAAGCGGAGTAGGCCTGCAACTTACAATCGAGTTTCTTGGTCAGCTCGCCGTCGCCGAGCAGCTTGACCCCGTCGTAGGTCTTCTTGACAAGACCCGCGGCCTTGAGGGCGTCCACATCCACGGTGGCGCCGGCGTCAAAAGCCGCCTCTAAGTCGCGCAGGCAGACGTTGGCATAGACGGTGCGGAAGCGGGCATTGGTGAAGCCGCGCTTGGGCAGTCTTCTCTGAAGGGGCATCTGGCCGCCTTCAAAGCCGATGCGGACGCCGCCGCCGGAGCGGGCCTTCTGGCCCTTGTGGCCCTTGCCGGCCGTCTTGCCGTTGCCGCTGCCGATGCCGCGGCCCTTGCGCTTGCGCTCGTCGACAGAACCGACGGCAGGGGACAGTTCATGGAGCTTCATGGGGTTTGCACCTCCTTTAGACAGGCGTTGTTATTTGGTGACCTCCACCAGATAGGCGATCTTTGCAATCTTGCCTCTGGTGGCCGCATTGTCGGGCTGCTGCACCGTCTGGCCGGGGCGACGCAGGCCGAGGCTGTTGGCGGTGGCGATGTGCTTCTTGTGACGGCCGTTGAGGCTCTTGACCAGTTTGATGGTAATCATTTTCTAAGCCCCTCCTTAACCGATGATCTCGCCGACCTGCTTGCCGCGGACAGCGGCGACCTGATCGGCGTTGCGCAGGCTCTTCAAGCCCTCGAGGGTGGCGTTGACCACGTTGCGGGGGTTGTTGGAGCGCAGCGACTTGGTGCGGATGTCCTTGATGCCGGCCATTTCCACGATGGCGCGGACGGCACCGCCGGCGATGACGCCGGTACCGGGGGCGGCGGGCTTCAAGAGAACCTCGCCGGCGCCGAACTTGCCGATGACCTCATGGGGGATGGTGGAGCCCTTTAAGGAGACCTCCACGATATTCTTCTTCGCGTCCTCAATGCCCTTGCGGATGGCATCCGGCACTTCGGAGGCCTTGCCGAGGCCGCAGCCGACGTGGCCCTTGCCGTCGCCAACCACGACGATGGCAGCAAACTTAAAGATGCGACCGCCCTTGACCGTTTTGGAGACACGGTTGATGGCGACGACCTTCTCCTGAAGGTCCAGAGTCGCAGCGTCAATTCTGGCCATATGCTTCTCCTTTCTCTCTTAGAACTTGAGTCCGCCCTCACGGGCGCCCTCGGCGAGCTGCTGGACACGGCCGGCATAGACATAGCCGCCGCGGTCGAACACGACCTCGGTGATGCCGGCATCGGCAGCCTTCTTGGCGATGGCAAGGCCGACCGCCTTGGCCGCCTCCTTGTTGCCGCCGTAGCCGTCGAAGTCCTTGTCGAGAGAAGAGGCGGCCGCCAGGGTAACGCCCTTCACTTCATCGATGATCTGGCAGTAGATATTGGCAAGAGAACGGTAGACGCAAAGGCGCGGACGCTCGGCGGTGCCGGAGACCTTGCCGCGGACACGTCTGTGCCGTCTCTGTCTGAGCTTGTTGGAGTCCTTGCGGGTGATCATGAGTGGCTCTCTCCTTTCTAAGCGATCTTACTTCTTACCGGCCTTGCCTTCCTTGCGGCGGATGACCTCGTAGTCATACTTGATGCCCTTGCCCTTGTAAGGCTCCGGGGGACGCTTCTCGCGCACCTCGGCGGCAAACTGGCCGACCTTCTGCTTGTCGGGTCCGTGGATGACGATCTTGTTGGGCGCCGGAACATCAATGGTGATGCCGGGGATCTCATCCACCACGACCTGGTGGGAGTAGCCGAGGTTCATGATCAGCTGGGTGCCCTGCTTCTGGGCACGATAGCCCACGCCGTTGACCTCTAAGGTCTTGCTGAATTCCTCATGGCAGCCCTTGATCATGTTGGCGATCAGGGTGCGGGTGTGGCCGGGCAGGGAGCGATGCTCCTTCTGATCGGAGGGGCGGGTGACGGTGATCACGGCGCCGTCGATCTCAACCTTCATCGCGGGATGATGGTTCATCGAGAGCTCGCCCTTGGGGCCTTTTACGGTGATGTGGTTCCCATCCAGCTTCACTTCCACGCCGGCGGGGATGGTGATCGGTGCTCTGCCAATTCGAGACATAATGACCCTCCTTACCAGACGTAAGCGAGAACTTCGCCACCGACATTCAGCTCTTTGGCCTTACGGTCGGTGATGACGCCCTTGCTGGTCGAAACGATGACAACGCCGAGGCCACGGATGACCTGGGGCATTTCCTTACAGCCGGAGTAGATGCGCAGGCCCGGCTTCGAGACGCGCTTGATGCCGGTGATGGCGGGGATCTTGTCCTTGCCGTACTTCAGAGCGATCTTGATGACGCCCTGACGTCCGTCCTCCTTGAATTCGAAGCCCTTGATGTAGCCTTCCTCAAGAAGGATCTGCGCAATGGATCTCTTCATGTTGGAAGCAGGTACTTCGACAGTTGCGTGCTTTGCAGCGCTGGCATTGCGGATGCGAGTCAGCATATCAGCAATCGCGTCGGTTGTCTGCATTCTTTTGTCCTCCGTTTATCTTATTGGGGCCTTGGCGCCCCTTGGGGTGACTGTGGGGGTGTGTCCTTTGGACAGGGGGGTGTGTCTTTGGGACACGGGGGGTG
>JAFQKL010000367.1 GCA_017396965.1 Clostridia bacterium | reverse complement strand
CGGGCGGGCCGTCCGCATTTGGGGCAGGGGACGTTGACCCAGCTCTCAAGCTTGGCCAGCGGCGACTCTCCGTCCTCGGTCGGCTCGTAAGACTCCACCTCGGGGAGCCGCAGGGGCAGCTCGCTCTCCTCGAGCGGGACATAACCGCAGTGCTCGCAGCAGATGATCGGGATCGGCTCTCCCCAGTACCGCTGACGGGAGAAGACCCAATCGCGCAGCTTGTAGTTGACCTTGGGCTCGCCCTTCTTCTCGGCGGCCAGCCACTCGATGATGGCGGGGATCGCCTCCTCCACCGACTTGCCGTTTAAGAAGCCGGAGTTGACCATGGTGCCGGTCTCAACATCGGGGAAGCACTCCTCCTGCACGTCACGGCCGCCGGAGACGACTTCGATGATGGGCAGGTTGTAGGCCTTGGCGAAATCCCAGTCACGCTCATCGTGGGCGGGGACGGCCATGATGGCGCCGGTGCCGTAGCCCATGAGGACGTAGTCCGAGATGTAGATCGGGATCTCTTCGCCGTTGACGGGGTTGATCGCCTTGACGCCCTCGATGACGACGCCGGTCTTGTCCTTGACCAGCTCGGTGCGCTCGAAGTCGCTCTTGCGGGCGGCGTCCTTGCGGTACTGGAGCAGGGCCTCCATATTGGAGATCTTGTCCGCCCACTTTTCGATCAGGGGATGCTCGGGGGCGATGACCATGTAGGTGACGCCGAAGAGGGTGTCGGGACGGGTGGTGTACACCTCAAGGAGATCGCCGGCGGTGGTCTCAAAGTAGACATTGGCGCCCTCGGAGCGGCCGATCCAGTTCTTCTGCTGCACGGTGACACGCTCGATGAAGTCGAGATCGTCGAGATCGTCGATCAGGCGCTGGGCGTACTTGGTGATGGCCAGCATCCACTGGCTCTTGGTCTTCTGGGTGGTGGGGTGGCCGCAGCGCTCGCAGACGCCGCCGACCGCCTCCTCGTTGGCGAGGACGACCTTACAGGAGGGGCACCAGTTGACCGCCATCTCCTTCTTGTAGGCAAGGCCCTTCTCGTAGAACTTTAAGAAGATCCACTGGGTCCACTTGTAGTAGTTGGGATCGGTGGTGTTGATCTCTCTCGACCAGTCGAAGGAGAGGCCGAGGGCCTGCAGCTGGCTCTTGAAGCGGGCGACGTTCTTCTCGGTGACAACGGCGGGCTTCATCTTGTTGGCGATGGCGAAGTTCTCGGTGGGCAGGCCGAAGGCGTCCCAGCCCATGGGGTAGAGGACGTTGAAGCCCTGCAGGCGCTTCTGACGGCAGATGGCGTCCAGCGCGGTGTAGGAACGCGGGTGGCCGACGTGGAGGCCCTGGCCGGAGGGATAGGGGAACTCCACGCGGGCGTAGAACTTCGGCTTGCTGTAGTCATTGGGGGCGTGGAAACAGCCCTTATCTTCCCAAATATCCTGCCATTTCTTTTCAACGGCTGCAAAATCGTACTTCATATTTCAGTTCTTCCTCTCAAAGCAACATTTTATGGGTTTTCTGTCGGTGACACGGACGGCGCCTCCCTGGGCGCCTCGGGTAGCACCAGACGCTTTGCGTCGGCCCACATATGCTCGAGGCGGTAGAAGTCTCTCGACTCCTTGTAGAAGACGTGGACAACAACCGAGGAGTAGTCGAGCAGAATCCAGGTGGTGGAGCGGTGGCCTTCGATGTGGTGCGGTTCGATGCCCTGTTCGGACAGCTTGAACTCCACTTCCTCGGCCAGCGAACGCACCTGAGTGCTGCTCATGCCGGTGCAGATGACGAAGTAGTCGGCCAGGACGGTGAGGTCGCCGATCTCCAGCACCTCCACGTCGGACGCCTTTTTATCGCTTAAGATCTGAGCAACGCGAAGGGCCAGATCTCTGGGGGAGAGCTCCATGTTTGATACCTCCTTACTCTTTCAAGGTGGGGCGATGCGGGAAACGGGACGGCAGCCGCGGCGCGGGGGCCGTCCCGACAGGCTGCTCCGGGGATGGGGGGAGGGATGACGCGGACGGGACGGAGGAGGATGCGGGGCGGGGGATCCAAGGCCCCTGCCCTGCCCGTCCGCAGGTTCTCTGCGTTTTTCGCTTCTGCGTTTTTTCGCTTCTGCGTTTTTTCGCTTCTGCGATATTGTATGCGTATGCCGGGCGTTCATTCAAGAGAGAACGGCGGCGGGGATCACAGACCGTCGGGCAGTTCGCCCGGGTTGGGTTCGGGGGCCGGGGTCGGCTCGGGAGCGGGTTCCGGCTCGGGCGTGGGCGCCGGCTCGGGCGTCGGCTCGGGGGCGGGTTCCGGCTCGGGATCGGGTGTGGGCGTCGGCTCAGGCTCGGGCGTCGGCTCCGGGGTGGGTTCCGGCTCAGGCTCCGGCTCGGGCGTCGGCTCCGGGGTGGGTTCCGGCTCGGGCGTCGGCTCCGGGGTGGGTTCCGGCTCCGGCGTTGGCTCGGGGGCGGGAGGCGGCTCTGGGGTCGGCGTCGGTTCGGGCGTCGGCTCCGGGGTGGTGCCCGGCTCAGGCTCGGTCGTTCCGGGGTCAGGCTCTGTTGTGCCGGGATCCGGCTCGGTGGTGCCGGGGTCGGGCTCGGTGGTGCCGAGCTGCTCGGCCAGGTACTGCTCCCAGTCCCACTTGGGATTTAAGTAGAAGGTGGGGCGGTTCTCGTCCACCTCCACCAGGGTGCGGCCGTCGAGGTCCCACTCGGTGTCGTAATCGCTGCGGCCGACCTCCATCAGGGTGTCCCAGGTGATCATCTCTTCGTAGGGGTTGAAGAAGTTGTTGATGATGTACATGGTCTCATCGTGGAAGGCGGTGAGGCCGCTCTCGCCCTTGTAGTACCAGGACTGGCTCGGCATGGAAAAGAGGCGGATGTGGTCGAGCCCCAGGGTGAGCGCCTTTGTCGCGTGGGAGAGCATCTCGTTGACCGTGAAGTCGGTCTTCATGTTGGCAAACACCTCTTCGATGATGCCGGGGATTTTGGGGATGGTTTTGACATCCAGCACCGTTTTGGCCAGCGCCGTCAAAAACATCTGCTGCGCCTTCATGCGGCCCATGTCCATATCGACATAGCCGTAGCGGAAGCGGACGAAGCCCTCGGCCTGCTTGCCGTTTAACACCTGTTCGCCCGGCTTTAAGTGGATCGAGAGATCCTGCGCCGGGTCCTCATAGTCCATGGCGAAGGGGACGTTGATGCGCACGCCGCCCAGCTTGTCGATAATCGAGCGGAAGCAGCGCAGGTTGACGACAACAAACTTGTCGATCGGGATGCCGAAGGTGGTGCCGAGGACGCCCTTCATCAGGTCGCTCTTGCCGTAGGCATAGAGGGCGTTGGCCTTGCGGCTGGGGTAGCCGGTGTCGACAAAGAGGTCGCGGGGAATCTGCAGGATGTTGAGCTGCCCTTCATCGGGGGCGAAGTAGACGAGCAGGATGGCGTCGGTACGGTAGCCCTCAATGTCGGTACCGCCGACGACGAAGACGTGGACATTCTCCTTGCGGGTTCTCGTCCCCTCCGCGGGCTGCGAGGGCTCGATGCGGACATAGTGGATGCCGCCGCCCGCCTGCTCGCTCTCCCGCTCCTCGTCGGGGGTGACAACCGAGCCGGAGGCGATGGAGTAGAAGTAGAGGCTGGCCGTCACCAGCAGGGCGAACAGGACCAGCAGAAACGCCAATACGAAAGCCTTGACGGGGCGTTTGTATTTGTGGATGCCGCTTGGCATGGTGCTCCTCCCTAAGGCTGCGGGGACGGCTTGTCCCCTGGTCGTGGGAATTCTTCAGCTCTCCCGCCGCAGGATGCAGTCGTTGTAGGCGGCGAGGGTGTCGGGGTGGATGGGACTGTCGCGCTCGGTCAGCTCGGCGATGGTGTTTTTGAGCGCCAGCAGCAGGGCGGGCTCCAGTCCCTGATCGCGGAGGACGCGGCGCACCGGCTCCACCCCGGGGAAGCTGCGCAGCGGCTCGACATAGTCGGCGAGATAGAGCAGCTTTTCGAGCAGGCTCATGCCCGCTCTGCCGGTGGTGTGATAGCGGATGGCGAAGAGCGCCTCCTGCTCGGTCAGTCCGTAACGCGCCCGGGCCACCGGCTCGCCGGTGACGGCGTGCAGCAGCCTGGGGGCAGATCTTTCAAGATTACTGATCATTATATCAAATTCCTGACACAACCGCAACTGTTTTTGCGTATTTTCATTTTTTGTGCAGTCGTGAAGCAGGCCGGCGAGGCGGGCGAGGGGGAGATTCTCATAGCCGAAGCGCCGGGCGAGGCGCTCCATCTCCTCCATCACGCCGATCGAGTGCCAGAGGCGGTGGCGGTCGAGCACGGCGGAGAGCTGAGAGAGCAGGGCGCGCTCCCGCTCGGTTTTGGCGCGGCTCTCGTCGAGACGCAGGCCGTACAGCCCGCGGTCGGCGATGAACCACAGCACCTCGGCAGGGATCTCGGTGGGCAGCAGCTCATGGGCCAGCTCATGGCGCAGGTCGGTGGAGGAGACGTCGCGTAAGGGGAAGTCGGCCACCGTCACCTCGGTCTGGTAGAGGGCCTGGTAGCGGCGGGCGAAGGTGGTCACCTCGCCGGCATCGCCGAGGCCGTCCTCCGGGCGGGGGAAGACGAGGATGGGGGTGGTGCGCAGCAGCTCCTCCCCCTTGTACCAGCTCTCGAGGGTGACGAACATATCCTGCCCGCAGATGAGGGAGATCTGCCAGCCGGGGTTTTGGGCGCGCAGCTCGGCGAGAGTGTCGATGGTATAGCTTTTGCCGGGGCGGCGCAGCTCGAGGTCGGAGACCTCTACCCCGGGCAGGCCGCCGAAGGCGAGGCGGGCCAGCTCATGGCGCAGGTCGGCCGAGAGGCCGCCGTCCACCTCCTTGTGGGGCGGGTCGGCGGCCGGCATCACCACCACCCGGTCAATGCCCAGCACCCGGACGGCGTGCTCCGCCAGCTCCACATGGGCGCGGTGGGGCGGGTTGAAGGTGCCGCCCAGCAGGGCCATTTTCTTGCGCGTCTCGGCAGGCATGGGGTCCCCTCCCTTTCTCACTGTCTACAGCTTGATCTTGCGGTTCTTCTCTTCCTTGGCCGGGCGGTACAGCACAAAGCGGCTGCCGATCACCTGCACCACCTCGGCGCCGAGCTGTTCGGCGATCTCGGCGGCGGCGTCGCGGGGGTCGAGCAGGGCGTTTTCAAGGACACGGCCCTTGATCAGCTCGCGGACGGCAATCGCCTGGTCCGCCTGGGCGACGACATTGTCGGTGATGCCGTCCTTGCCGACCTGGAGGATGGTGTCGATCGGATTGGCAAGGCCGCGCAGGGCGGCGCGCTGTTTACTTGTCAGCATGGTCTCTCATCCTTTCCAGTTGCTCCACCAGCAGCCGCATGGCGACGGCGCGGTGGCTGACGCGGTTTTTGGTCTCCTCCGCCATGTCGGCAAAGGTGCAGCCCTCGGGGGCGTAGAAGAAGACGGGGTCATAGCCGAAGCCGCCGTCGCCCGAAGGCTCGTAGGCGATCATGCCGTAGCACTCGCCGGTGACGACAAAGCCGTCCCCCTCCGGCAGGGCCAGGGCCACCGCCGAGGTGAAGTGGGCGCCGCGCTGCTCCATCGGCACCTCTTTTAGGTTCTCGAGCAGCAGCATCATGCGGCCGTGGTCGTCGAGGCCCTTGCCGCCGTAGCGGGCGGAATGGACGCCGGGGGCGCCGTCCAGCGCGTCCACATTGAGGCCGGAGTCGTCGGCGACGGCGGGCAGGCCGGTGGCCTTGCAGTAGGCGAGGGCCTTGATGACGGCGTTCTGCTCGAAGGTCTCCCCCGTCTCCTCGACGGGCAGGCCCTCCACGGCGCAGTCGGCCGGGGAGAGGACGCGCACCCCCAGCGGCTGCAGCAGTTCACGCAGCTCGCGCAGCTTGCCCTTGTTGCCGGTGGCCATCACCAGCGTCTCAAAATACCATTTATTCTTCGGACTCATCGGTCTCCTCCCCTCCGACAATGGCGCGGGCGAAGTCGGCCGCGTCGAACGGCTGCAGATCGTCGATCCCCTCGCCGACGCCGATAAACCGCACCGGCAGACCCAGCTCGTGGCGGATGGCGACGACGATGCCGCCCTTGGCGGTGCCGTCCAGCTTGGTCAGCACGATGCCGGTGACGGGGGCGGCGGAGAGGAACTCCCTCGCCTGTGAGAGGCCGTTCTGGCCGGTGGTGGCATCCATCACCAGCAGCACCTCGCGGTCACAGTCCGGCAGCTCCCGCTCGATGACGCGGAAGATCTTGTTGAGCTCATTCATGAGGTTCTTCTTGTTGTGCAGTCTGCCCGCGGTGTCACAGATAATCAGGTCGCAGCCGCGGGCGCGGCCGGCGGCGATCGCGTCGAAGACGACGGCGGCGGGGTCGCTGCCCTCCTGGTGGCGGACGAGGTCGGCCCCGGCGCGTTCCGCCCAGATCGAGAGCTGGTCGGCGGCGGCGGCGCGGAAGGTGTCGGCCGCGCCGAGCAGCACCTTTTTGCCCTCGGCGGCGTAGCGGGCGGCGAGCTTGCCGATCGTCGTCGTCTTGCCGACGCCGTTGACGCCGATCACGAGGATGACGGCGGGCTTGCTCTCCAGGGTGAAGGGACGCTCCTCCTCCCCTTCGGTGAGCAGCTCACTGATCAGCGCGCCGAGCAGCTCCTTGACCCGGGCGGGGTCTTCGGTGCGCTCCTGCTTGACCCGCTCGCGCAGCCGCTCGAGCAGCGTGTCGGTGGCCTCGGGGCCGAGGTCTGAGAGCAGGAGGACTTCTTCCAGCTCCTCAAACAGCTCTTCGTCGATCTTGGTGAAGGCGGAGAGGACGGTGTCCACCGCCTTGCCGAGCGACTCTTTGGTCTTGGCAAGGCCCTTTTTCAGTTTGTCAAATAAACCCATTTCGGTTTCTCCTTTCTCTTGGTGCGCCGGGGCTTCGTCATCTGGCTCTGCCGCTGATGTGGCGTTCGACATCGTTGGCATCAATCTTCAACACCTTGGAGACACCGCGCTCCTGCATGGTGACGCCGTAGAGAATATCGGCGGCCTCCATCGAGCCGCGGCGGTGGGTGATGAGGATGAGCTGAGTCTGCTCGGTGTAGCGTTTATAATAGCTTGCGAGGCGGGTGACGTTGATCTCGTCGAGGGCGGTGTCGATCTCGTCCAGGATGACAAAGGGGGAGGGACGCAGCCGGAGGATGCCGAAGTAGAGGGCGATGGCGGTGAGCGCCTGTTCGCCGCCCGACAGCACCGAGAGGCTGTTGATCACCTTGCCCGGCGGCTTGACGCGGATCTCGATGCCCGATTCCAGCACGTTGGCGGGGTCGGCGAGGGTGAGGGTGGCGGTGCCGCCGCCGAAGAGGTCCTGAAAGCTCTTGTTGAAGTTCTCGTTGATGAGGGAGAACTGCTCGGTGAAGATGCTCTGCATCTCGCGGGTGAGGTCGGCGACGATCTTTTCCAGCTCTGCTTTTGCCGTGTCGAGATCCTCCACCTGGGCGCGGTAGAACTCGTACTGGTTTTTGACTTCGACATACTCCTCCAGCGCGCCGACGTTGACATGGCCGAGGCTTTTGACCTCCGCCTTGATCTCGCCGATGCGGCGCTCGGCGGCGCTGCGGCTCTCCAGCGGGGTGCGCAGCTCTCCGGCTGCGGAGAGGGTGAGCTCATACTCGTCCCAGAGGGCGGCGATGAGGCTGTCGTGCTCGTCGCCGATCTGCTGACGGGTGGCCTCGCAGCGAGCCTGCTCCTTGATAAGCTGCTCGCGCTGGGCGGTCTGTTCGCGGGCGGTGCGCAGCAGCCCGGTCTGGCGCAGCTCGCCCTGCTCGCGCTCGGCGGTTTTGAGGCGGACGGCGGTTTCGGCCTCGCGGCCCTTTTGCGCCGCCTGCTCCGCTTCCTGGCGTTTTTGCCGCTCCTGCTCGGCGAGGGCGACCAGCGCCTCTTCCAGCGCGAGACGCTCTTCGCCGAGACGGCCGCGGTCGGCGTCCTGCGCGGCGAGGGCTTCTTCCACCCGCTGACGATCGGCGGCGGCGGCTTCCACGTCCTTTTGCAGCGCCACCAGCTCAAGGCGGCAGAGGTTGACGGCTTCGATGCTCTGCTCCGCCCGTTTTGCCTGCTCCTGATGGAGCGCCTCCAGGCGGGTCAGCTCCTCGGCCTGACGGGCGGCCTCGGCGACAAGGCGCTGTTCCTCCTGCTGCGCCTGCTGCGCTGCCGCTTCGCCTGCCTGCTTTGCTTCGCGGGCGGCCTCGTGGCGCTGCTCCAAGGTGCGCAGGCTCACGGTCAGCAGGGCGGTTTCGGTGTCGGCGGCCTCCTTTTCGCCCTGGCAGCGGATCCGCTCCTCGCGGGCGGTGGCAAGTTCTGCCAGCAGGCCCTCGCGGCGGGCGGTGAGCAGCTTCTGCTCCTCGGTGGCGGCGGCGAGGGCCTTTTCCGCCTCGGCGACCGCCGCTTCTTCTTGGTGCAGCTTCTGCCGGCGCTGCTCGATCTCACTGCGGCGGGTGAGCAGGCCGGCACTTTTGATCTGCGAGCCGCCGGTGAGGGAGCCGCCGGCGTTGACCAGCTGACCGTCGGGGGTGACGATGCGGAAACGGTAGCTGTGGCGGCGGGCGATGGCGATGGCGGCGTCGATGTCGTCAGCCACCATGGTGCGGCCGAGGAGGGAGTCGATGAGGGGGCGGTACCTGGCGTCGCAGCGCACCAGGTCGGCGGCGCTGCCACGCGATCCCTGCTCGGCGGGCAGCGGGTCGCTGCGGCGGCGGGGGGCGGAGAGGGGCAGGAAGGTGGCGCGGCCGGCGTTTCGGCTCTTGAGCAGGAGGATGGCCGATTTGGCCTGCTGCTCGGTGTCCACCACAATGTGCTGCAGCGAGGCGCCGAGGGCCGTTTCGATGGCAAGGGCCATCTCGGGCGCGGTTTCGATGAGGGTGGAGAGGGCGCCGTGGATGCCGGGCAGGCGGCCGCGGGCGGCTTCGCCCAGCACCGTTTTGACGGCGCCGGAGAGGCCCTCGTTGCTTCGCTCGAGTTCTTCGAGCAGGTGCAGACGCTGACGGGTCTCCCCTGCCCTGCGCCGCACCTCCTCCAGCGCCTGGGACGCCTCCTCGACGCGGGCGCGGCGGGCCTGCTCCAAGCGGTCAAACCCTGCGAGAGAGTTCTGCCCGCCGGCGAGTTTGGTCTGAAGGGCTTCGCCCCGCGCCTCTGCCTCGGCGGCCCTGGCGGCGGCTGCTGCGAGAGCTTCGCGGACGGCGGCCTGCTCGTCCCCCAGCTGCTCTGAGAGGGCTGCGGCTTCGGTGGCCGCCTGTCTGCCGCTCTCGGCGGCGGCGCGGACGGTGCCGAGGCGGTCGGCGAGGGTGAGGCGCTCTTGCTGCAGGGCGGCGATGCGGCGTTCGGCCTCGTCGCTGCCCTGCTCGGCGGCGCGGCGCTCGAGGGCGGAGAGCTTGTCCGCAAGGGCCGCCTCCTCTTTGGCGAGGGCGGCGCGGCGCTGCTCGGCCACGTCGCGCTGCTGCTCCAGCTGTTCCCGGCGGCGGTCGGCGAGGGTCAGGGAGGCGGCGAGGTCGGCGAGACGGCTTTGCCCGTGCTTTTGCTCGTTTTGCAGCACGGCGGCGGCGGCGGTGGCTTCTGCCGCCTCCTCCTCGGCCTGACGGCGGTCGGTCAGCGCCTGCTCGATCTCGGCGGCGAGGCGCTGGAGGGTGAGGGTCAGCTCGTCGCTCTCCTGCTCGTGGCGCTGCTGCTCGGCGGTGAGGCGCTCCAAGTGGTCGGTGACGATGAGCAGATCGTCGGCCGCTTTGGAGAGGAGGTCGTTGGTGGTGTCCAGCCGGTCGAGCCAGAGGTTGACCTCGAGGGTGCGGCGCTCCTCGCGCAGGGCGAGGAAGCGGCGGGCCTTCTCGCTCTGCTGCTGCAGCGGGCCGACGCGGGATTCGAGGCCCATGAGGATGTCGCGCAGGCGGACGAGATTGGCCTCCGCCGCCTCGAGGCGGCGCAGCGACTCGGTGCGGCGGTAGCGGTATTTGGAGATGCCGGCCGCCTCTTCGAAGATGACGCGGCGGTCCTCCCCGCGGGTGGACAGCACCTCCGCGATTTTTCCCTGTCCGATGAGGGAGTATCCGTCGCGGCCGATGCCGGTGTTCATGAACAGCTCATGGATGTCCTTGAGGCGGACGGGGCGGCCGGCGAGGAGGTAGACGCTCTCCCCCGAGCGGTAGAGGCGGCGGGTGATGCGCACCTCGGTGAGGGGGGTGGGGAGGGTGCCGTCCTGATTGTCGAAGGTGAGCGCCACCTCGGCCATGCCGGCGGGGCGGCGGGAGGTGGTGCCGACGAAGATGACATCCTCCATCTTTCCGCCGCGCAGCTGCTTGCTGCTCTGCTCGCCCAGCGCCCAGCGGACGGCGTCGACAATATTGCTCTTCCCGCTGCCGTTGGGGCCGACGACGGCGATGATGCCGCGGTCGAGGTCTAAGGTGACCTTGTCGGGGAAGGATTTGAAGCCGTTGATCTCGACGGTTTTGAGCCGCATGGGGTGTCACCTCCTTTGTGGTGGATTCTGAAATATAAGGAGAAAACTCGGCGGTGAGCCGAGTTTGTTGGTTGTCGGAAAAGTTCTGCGGGGACTTGGGTGCTGGAGCGGGGGGAGTTTCGCCGCTGCGGCGGCGACCCCTGCAGGGGGCGGGCGGGTAGCCGAGTTTGTTGGTTGTCGGAAAAGTTCTGCGGGGACTTTGGTGCGAAAGCGGAGGGGATTTCGCCGCTGCGGCGGCGACCCCTGCAGGGGGCGCGGCTAAACCTCCTCCCCCATCAGCCGCAGCGCCTCGCGGGCGGCCTGCTGCTCGGCCTCTTTTTTGCTCTTGCCGCGGCCGACGGCGACGGGGTTGGAGTTGAGATAGACCTCCACCTCGAACACCTTGTCGTGATCGGGGCCGCTGGAGGAGACGAGGCGGTAGGAGAGGCGCTCTTCCTTGTTTTTCTGCACGATCTCCTGCAGCTCGGTCTTGTAGTCCTTAAAGCGATGCCCGGCCGTGGCCTCGGCGACCGCCGGCTCGACGTAGGGCATGAGGAAACGCGCCGCCTGATCCAGACCGTTGTCCAGATAGAGCGCCGCGATGAGGGCTTCGAAGGCGTCGGCCAGGATGGAGTCGCGCTCTCTGCCGCGGCCCAGCTCCTCGCCGCGGCCCATGCGCAGAAAGTCGCCCAGGCCCAGCTTTCTCGCGAAGCCGGCGAGGGATTTTTCGCACACCACCGTCGCCCGAACGCGCGACAGGGCGCCTTCGGGCAGGGTCTGGTAGTGTTCAAAGATATATTGGGAGACGACGATGGACAGCACCGAGTCGCCCAAAAATTCCAGCCGCTCGTTGTAGACCACGGTCAGCGGCTTTTGCTCGTTGGCATAGGAGGAATGGGTCAGCGCCGCCTCGAGCAGTTCGCGGCGGGCAAAGCGGTGGCCGATGCGCTGCTCCAGCGCCGCCACCGGCCGCACCGCGCCTCTCACGGCGCCGCCCTCTCCCTTTGGCATCAATACTCCTCCGCCAGCCGCGCAAGCTCCCCGAGGGTGGACACCCGCTCCAGCTGGTCGTCGGGCAGCTGCACACCGAGGTCGGCTTCCAGCGCCATCACCAGCTCGACGATGTCGATGGAGTCGGCGCCCAGCTCGTCAAAGCGGCTGTCGTCATGCAGGCTGTCGTAATCGAGGTTGAGTCGCTCGGAGAGCAGCTCCTTGATGCGGTCTAAAAACATGGTCATTCGCTCCTGTACTCTGAGATGATTGAGGGTTGTTGCTCCGCGCAGGCGCGGAATCTTTTCCCATCATACTCATCTCGGCTCTACTTGTCAATCGGTTTTGGTTTATTTTTGATCTTTTTTTGTGAAATCTCCCTGTGCTACAGCTCCGCCGCGGCCGTTTCCAGCGCGGCGAGGGCGCGGGCGGCGAGCAGCTCATTCTTGTCGCGCTTTTTCTTGAACTTGAAGTCGGGCGGCGCCAGGATGCCGAAGTTGACGTTCATCGGCTGGAAATCCCGCTCGCCGGGGGTGGAGACGTAGCCGGCGAGGGCGCCGATGGCGGTGAGGGGGCCGGGGCGGAAGGCGGGGCGTCCCTGCAGGCTGTGGGCCAGGTTGATGCCGGCCAGCAGGCCGGAGGAGGCGGATTCGACATAGCCCTCCACCCCCGTCATCTGCCCGGCGAACCAGAGGTTGGGCTGAGGACGGCAGCGATAGGTGTCGTCCAGCAGGGCGGGCGAGTAGAGGTAGGTGTTGCGGTGCATGACGCCGTAGCGGGAGAACTCCGCCTGCTCAAGGCCGGGGATCATGCGGAAGACGCGGCGCTGCTCGGGGAATTTGAGGTGGGTTTGGAAGCCCACCAGGTTGTAGAGGGTTTTGGCGGCATCGTCCTGCCGCAGCTGCACCACGGCGTAAGGCTCGCTGCCGGTGCGGGGGTCGGTGAGGCCGACCGGCTTTAAGGGGCCGAAGCGCATGGTGTCCTCCCCGCGGCGGGCCATGACCTCGATGGGCATACAGCCTTCAAAGACGGCGGCGTCCTCAAACCCGTGCAGCTCGGCCTCCTCGGCGGCAATCAGCGCCTCGCGGAAGGCCCTGTACTGCGGCTCGTCCATGGGGCAGTTGATATAGTCGGGGGTTCCCTTGTCGTAGCGGGACTGGAAGAAGGCCTTGCCGAGGTCGATTGACTCAAAGGTGACGATGGGGGCGGCGGCGTCGAAGAAGGAGAGGTGTTCCCTGCCGAAGCGGCGGGAGATGGCTTCAAACAGGGGCGAGGTGGTGAGCGGGCCGGTGGCGATGACGGTGGGGCGCTCCTCCGGCAGCTCCGTCAGCTCGCCGCTGACAAAGGTGAGCAGGGGATGGCTTTTCAGCTTTTCGGTGACATAGGCGGAGAAGCCCTCGCGGTCGACGGCAAGCGCGCCGCCGGCGGGGAGGCGGGTGGCGTCCGCCGCCTCCATGATGAGGGAGTGAAGACGGCGCATCTCCTCCTTGAGCAGGCCGACGGCGTTGGTGATGCTGTCTGCCCTTAGGGAATTGGAGCAGACGAGCTCGGCAAAGCCGTCGGCATGGTGGGCGGGGGTGCGGGCGGCGGGCTTGATGTCCATCAGCTCCACCGCAATTCCGCGGCGCAGCAGCTGCCAGGCGGCCTCACAGCCGGCAAGACCCGCGCCCACCACCAGGACAGGTTGCGTGTTCACGGGGATCAGTCCTCCTTTGTCTCGGGCGGATCGAGGTCGAAGGGCAGGTCGGGGACCTCGGTGGGGGCGGGTTGCTCCGCGGCGGGAGCGAGGGCTGCGGCGGCCTTGCCGCGGGTGGACGGTTTTTTGGCGGGGGTGGTGCTCTTCCGGGTACGGGTCTGCTTTTTGGCGGGCGGAGCCTCGGCCTCCTCCCGCTCGGCGGGGGCTTCGGGCAGTTTGGAGGCCTCGCACTGGTCGTTGCAGCAGATCAGGGTTTTCTTTCCGTAGCGTCCATACTGCAGCAGGGCGCTGCCGCACAGCTTGCACAGCTCGCCCGACGGCTCGTACCAGGTGATGAACTGGCAGGTGGCGGGGTTGTGCTCGCAGACGTAGTACTTGTTCTTGTTCTTGCTCACCCGCATGACGATGCGCCCGCCGCACTTGGGGCATTTGGCGCCGGTGTCGTGGATGAGGGGCTTGGCGTTTTTGCACTCGGGGTAGCCGGGGCAGGCCATGAACTTGCCGAAGCGGCCGGTCTTGATCACCATGCGGCGGCCGCACTTCTCGCAGATCTCGTCGGTCTCCTCGTCGGGCACGCGGTACTCGGTGTCGCCCAGCTCTTCCTCGGCTTTTTTGAGTTCGCTTTCAAAGGAGGTGTAGAAGTCGCGGATCGCCTGGGGCCAGGGCATTTCGCCGCCGGCCACCTTGTCGAGGCTGTCCTCCATGTTGGCGGTGAACTCCACGTTGACCACGTCCTCAAAGTGGTTTTTCATCAGCGCGGTGGTGACGGCGCCGAGGGGAGTGGGCTTGAAGCTCTTCCCCTCCTTGACCACATACTCGCGGGTGAGGATGGTGGTGATGGTGGGGGCGTAGGTGGAGGGGCGGCCAATGCCGTTTTCTTCCAGCGTCTTGATGAGGCTGGCCTCGGTGAAGCGGGGGGGCGGCTGGGTGAAGTGCTGATCGCCGGAGATGCCGTCGAGGGTGAGGGGCTGGGCCTCCTTCAGCTCGGGCAGCTTGCCCTCCTCTTCCTCCTTCTCGTCGGTCGACTCCTCGTAGACGGCGGTGAAGCCGGGGAAGACGACGGTGTGGCCCGAGGCTTTGAGCAGGTAGTGGGCGTCATCGGCGTCGGCCGCGACATCCACCGCCACCACATCCAGCACCTGCGACTCCATCTGACAGGCGACGAAGCGGTCCCAGATCAGCTTGTAGAGGCGGAAATGGTCACGGGGGAGGCTCTCCTTCACCCGCTCGGGGGGGAGGGCCATCGAGGTGGGACGGATGGTCTCGTGGGCGTCCTGCGCGCCGCCGCGGCTCTTGTAGAAGCGGGGTTTTTTGGGGCAGTAGTCATCGCCGAAATGTTCGGCGATAAAGCCGCGCACCTCATGGAGAGCCTCCTCCGAGATGCGAAGCGAATCGGTTCTCATATAGGTGATGATACCCACCAGGCCCTGTCCCTGGATCTCCACGCCCTCATACAGCTCCTGCGCCACCGACATGGTGCGCTTGGAGGTAAAGCCCAGCTTGCGGGAGGCCTCCTGCTGCAGGGTGGAGGTGGTGAAGGGCGGGGCGGGGTTGCGCTTTTTCTTGCTCTTTTTGACCGAGGCGACGCGGTAGTCGGCGCGGTTTAAGTCAGCCAGCACGGCGGCGGTGGTCTCCTGGTCGGGCAGGGGCATCTTCTTTTCGTCCTTGCCGTGGAAGCGGGCGGTGAACAGCTTTTCCTCGGGGGTGAGCAGCTGGGCTTCGATCGTCCAGTACTCCTCGGGGACGAAGGCGGTGATCTCCTCCTCGCGGTCGACAATCAGGCGGGTGGCCACCGACTGCACGCGGCCGGCGGAGAGGCCCTTTCTCACCTTTTTCCACAAAAAGGGGCTGATCTTGTAGCCGAGCAGACGGTCGACAATGCGGCGGGCCTGCTGGGCATCCACCAGGTCCATATTGAGCGGACGCGGGTTTTTGACGCCGTTTTGCACCGCCTGCTTGGTGATCTCGTTGAAGGTGACGCGGATCGGCTGGCTGCCGTCCAGCCCTAAGAGCTGGGAGAGGTGCCAGGAGATGGCCTCGCCCTCGCGGTCGGGGTCGGTGGCGAGGAACACTTTCTTGGCGCTCTTGGCCTCTTTTTTCAGCCCCTTGATCAGCTCGCCCTTGCCGCGGATGGCGATATAGCTGGGTTCGAAGTCCTTCTCCACGTCGATGCCCAGTTTGCTTTTCGGCAGGTCGCGGACATGGCCCATGGAGGCCATGACCTTATAGGAGCTTCCCAGGTATTTTTTTATGGTCTTGGCCTTGGCGGGAGACTCCACGATCAAAAGATTCGATGTGCGTTTTTCCATGTTTTTCGTATTCTCCGTTTCACACGAACTCTGTATTGTTTCGGCAGGGAGACGCTGCTCGGTGCCGGATGGTGTCCCATTTCAAGGCGGGCGGGTCAGCCGGGGAAGGCTTTTTCAAACCGCGCGCCGGGGAGGGAGCGGAGGTAGCCCTTGGCCTCCAGCATGGTGAGGGCTGCCATGGTTTTGCCGACCGGGATGCCGCTCTCCTTGATGAGGGCATCGGCGCTCATGGGCGACGGGCCGATCAGGGCCAGCAGGGCCGCTTCGTCGGCGCTGAGGTTGAGCTCCCGCTGCATCTGCTCACGGCTGGGCGCGGCGGAGGGCGGGGCGGAGGGCGGCGGGGCGGCCGGACGGGCGGGAGGCGGGGCAGCCGGACGGGCGGGAGGCGCGGGACGGGACGGCTCCTGCGGTTTGTCGGGCAGGGACTGTTCGCGATCCCTGCGCGCCTGCAGGGCCTGGAGGGAGGCGCCGAGGCGATCGAGGTATTCCTCGAGGATGTCCAGCGTCTCGGTCACCGGCTTGGCGCAGCTGTCCTTGAGCAGCTGGTTGGTGCCCTCGGAGGGGTAGGAGGTGATGTTGCCGGGGACGGTGAAGAGGTCGCGGTTCTGCTCCAGGGCGAGGCGGGCGGTGATGAGGGCGCCGCTCTTTTTCGGGGCCTCCACCACCACGACGCCGTGGGAGATGCCGCTGATGATACGGTTTCTGGCCGGGAAGTTGCCGCGCTGGATGGGGGAGCCGGGCGGGTATTCCGAGAGGACGAGGCCGCCGCTTTCGATGATCTGCTCCATCAGATAGCCGTTGTGGGAGGGATAGGGGCGGTCGATGCCGCTGCCCAGCACGGCCACGGTTTTGCCCTGAGCTTTGAGGGCGCCGAGGTTGGCGCAGGTGTCGATCCCGTCGGCCATGCCGGAGACGATGACCACGCCGCAGCCCGCCATCTCCCCTGCCAGCTTCTCGGCCACGGCGGCACCGTAGCGGGTGCAGCTGCGCGTACCCACCACGGCGACGACGACGCGGTCGTCAAGCGCATGGGGGTCGCCCTTGTAGAAGAGGGTGAAGGGGGCGGTGCGGATTTCGCGCAGCAGCGGCGGATAGGCGGGGTCGGCGGGGTGGAGGGTGCCGATGCCGAGGGAACCGAGGCGGTCGGCAAGGCGGTAGATGTCGCTGAGGTCGCGCTGGGCCAGGCGCTCGGCCTCGGCGCGTCCCAGTCCCACCTTGGCGGCGGCCTCCCAGGGCGAGGCGTGGTAGAGGGCCTCGGCGGTGCCGTAGCACTCCAGCAGCGCAGAGGTTTTGACGGTGGCCGCACCGAGGCGGCTGGTCAGCCAAAGCGAATAGATATCCATAGGTCCCATCTCCTGATCATAATGCCTGCAACCGGGCATCCCGGTGCGGCTGATACGCCGCAGGGTGCGGCGGCAGACCGGCCGCGGTGGGGCCGGCGCCCTGTTTGTGCGATGGTGTCTCCCGGGTGGATCCTATACTATATGGTTTTCCGTTGCGGTGAAGTAATGCCGTTTTTCCGATTCGGTTTTCCGGCCGGTTTTTCTGACTGATTCTTTATGGACAGGGGACGCTGCGTCCCCAGAGTTCCCACAGCAGGATGGCGGCGGCGATGGGGGCGGAGAGCGACTCGGTGGGGCCGCTCATGGGGATGATGACGGTGCCGTCGCAGCAGGCGAGCAGCTCATCGGTGAGGCCGGCGCCTTCGTTGCCGATGGCCACCACGCCGGCGGGCAGGGCAAGGCGTTGCAGGGGGAGGGCTGCTTCGGTGAGCGCGGCGCCCCAGAGGGGGAGGCCGGCTGTTTTGAGGGCGGCAGACAGGGCCGCGGGGGTGTCAAAGTGCGCAGTGGGCAGGCGCAGGGCGGAGCCCATCGAGCCGCGCAGCACCTTGGGGGAGAGAATGTCGACGGCGGTGCCGCAGAAGAGCAGGCCGTCGATGCCCAGCGCCTCGGCGGTGCGCAGCATATTGCCGGCGTTTCCGGCGTTCTGGATGTTCTCCAGCAGCAGCAGGCGGGAGGCGGGGGTGAGCGGGAGGGCGGGCGGGTGGTCGCGGCGGGCGACGGCGGTCACGCCCTGGGGGGTGACGGTGTCACTGAGCTTTCGCAGAATCTCAGGGGTGGTTTCGATGAGACGGGCGGCGCAGTCGGCGGCGTCACCACAGCGGGCGAGGGCCTCGGCGTCGCAGAAAAAGACCGTTTCAATCTCACAGCCCGCGGCCGCTGCTTCTGTGAGCAGCTTGGGGCCCTCCAGCAGAAAGCGTCCCTGCTCGCGGCGGCCGCGGGAGGTCAGCAGGGCGGCGGCGCTGCGGACGGTTTCGTTTTTCGCGCTGGTGATGCGAACGGTGGGTGGCATGGGCGGCGCCTCGCTTTCATCGGGTTTTTCCCGGTGGATTGTTCCTTCGTTCCCGGCTCTCTATTCTAATATAATGGATGGGCGGGAAATTTTCAACCGTTTTCTTTTTCACAGCACCAACGGATGGAGAAAAGACCGGGCGGAGAGGGCGGCGGCGCAGAAAAAAGCTCTGTTTGCCATGAAGAAATGGAAGGCAGGCGGAAAAATGTGATGTTCCGCCTGCCTTCGGCAGCCGCATGACCCGCGTCCCTCCTGTCAAGGGTGCGGGAGGCAGAAAATTTTTGTCCCTTGCGGGGGACGGGACAAAAATTTTCCGTCTCCCCGCCTTCGGCGCCCTTGACATCCGGTCCCGCGCCCGGGATAAGGCAGAAAACCGGCAAGGCGGTTTTCTTTGATTTTTGTATAAGGGTTTTTCGACAACCTGAAAAAAACGGACCCTTACGGGTCCGTTTTTTCACAACGCCGTCAAGCGGCCTTGTCTTGCTGATTCTTACTCACCGAAGAACTTCTTGGTGACATCGCCGAAGCGCTTGCAGCCAAGCTCGATCTCCTCGAGGGTGGGAGTGGCGAAGCAGAGGCGGAAGGCCTTGCCGGGCTTCTCCTCATCGGGAGCGAAGCAGGAGGAGGGGATGACACCGATGTGGTTCTCAAGGCAGGCCTCGAAAACGGCGTCAGCGTCGGCATCCTCAGGCAGGGTGACCCACAGGAACATACCGCCCTCGGGGTTGGTCTTGGTGCACTTGGAGGACATGTACTTGTCCAGACCCTCGACCATGGCGTTTCTCTTCTTGGCATACAGGGCGCAGGTCTTCTCGACGTGCGGATCCAGCTTGCCCTCTTCCATGAAGTAACGGGCGATGAGGGAGGAGGAGACGGGGGAACCGGAGTCCAGGTTGCCCTTCAGAGCGCTCATCTTGGCGATGACGGCCTCGCTGGCGCAGATGAAGCCAAGGCGGATACCGGAAGCAAGGATCTTGGAGAAGGAGCCGGCGTACACAACGCGACCCTCGGTGTCCAGAGCCTTCAGAGCGGGGATGTGCTCGCCGCTGTAGCGCAGCTCGCCGTACGGGTTGTCCTCGTAGACCATGAAGTCATACTTGGAGGCCAGCTCGAGGATCTTCTTTCTCTTCTCGAGGGGCAGGCAGACGCCCATGGGGTTCTGGAAGTTGGGGATCAGGTACAGGTAGCTGATGGTGGCGCCGTACTTCTTGGCCTCGATGCAGGCTTCCTCAAGAGCCTCGAGGTTGATGCCGTCCTCGTCGACCTTGACGCCGACGGGTCTGGTGCACATACCGCGCATGCAGCTCAGAGCGCCCATGTAGGTGAACTCCTCAACCAGGACGATGTCGCCCTCGTTGGCCATGGTCATGGGCATAAGGGTCAGACCCTGCTGGGAGCCGGAGGTGACCAGAATGTCGTTGCCCTCGGGATTGATGCCCATAACCTTCTGCAGGCGCTCCTTGACCAGGGCGCGGAAGCCGTCATCACCGATGGTGGGGCCATACTGCAGGGCGTACTTCGGCACTCTCTCGTAAACCAGATCAGCGCAGCGACGGATGTCCTCCACGGGGAAGGTCTCATAAGCGGGGTTGCCGATGGCGAAGGAGATGAACTCCGGATCCACGGCGCCTCTGGCGGAAATCTCACGAATGCGGGAGGGCTTGGCGCTCAGCGCACGGTTCGAAAATCTGTACTCCATAACAATGCACTCCTTTTAATATTTGTCTTACAATACAATTGCGCGGCAGTTTGATTCTTTTCCCAAGGGAACACGGATTATTCCAAAGATATTATACCACAGCTCGCAGGGGGAGGCAAGCGGCATTTTTCTGCTCTGCGCTCCAATAATCGGCGGGTACTTTTGTACAAATTGTCCAAAAACGCAAGGCGATGCGGCGGTTTCACAAGGAAGTCGCACAGAGCGGCCAGCCTGTCACCCATCCGGCGACAAGAGCGGGGTTACCGCTCGATCATGACATCCTCCAGCGTGCGCTTGGGCACCTCGAGCACCCCGTCGGCCCCCCAGTAATAGGGCGTCTCCCCGGAGGGCGGGATCGGCGCCTCGCGCGACTCCATCGCGGCGTAGCCGAGGGCGATGCAGGCGAGGATCTGCAGGTTTTCGGGCAGCTCGAGAACGGCGGCAATCTCGTCGCGCTTGATGTTCTGCAGCCAGCAGGAGGAGATGCCCTCGCTCTGGGCGTAGATGATGATGTTCTCGGCGGCGGCGCCGAGGTCTTCGCGCATCGGGTTTTCCTTGATCTTGGTGTCGTGGGCGATGACGATCCAGGCGGTGGGCAGCTCATCGGGCTTCTTGGGGGTGCCGGAGCCGTCCTTTAAGTGAGCGCCCCACTTGGTGAGGTCGAAGACACCTTCCACCAGGGCGGGGGTGGTGACGACGACGAACTTGAGCGACTGGGCGTTGACTCCCACCGGCGCGAGGCGGGCGACGTTGACGGCCTTCTTTAAGATCTCGGGATCGATCGGCTGCTGGGTGAAGCGGCGGATGGTGCGCCGGGCCAGCATGGCTTCATAGGTGGTCATGGCGTTTCCTCCTTAACAGTCCCGTCCGCCCGCGGGCAGACGCTTTGATGCTTTCATTATAACAGAGATTCCCCCGGTTGTACAGAGTAAAAAACGATCATTCATCATTTTTTAAAGAATCTCCACCACCCGGCAGATCCCCTTCTCCACCGTAAAGCGCACCTCACGGCCGGCGAAGCTCATGCCGTACACCCGCGCACCGTCCTCCTGATACTGGGGGCGGGGATCCTGGCGCAGCAGGGCGATCAGCGCCGCGCGCTTGTCCTCCGGCAGCAGGGCCGACAGCGGCTCGGGCAGCTCCACCTCGAGCAGCCCCTGGTCGGGCGGGAGGGAGAAGCCGGCGGCGGCGGCCGGAATGGCATCGGTGAAGGGGAGGTAGGGTTTGATGTCGAGGATGGGGGTGCCGTCCATCATGTCGATGCCGGCGACCTGAAGGAGGGGGCCGTCGGCGGCGTCCCGGTCGATGCCGAGCAGGCGGACGGCGCTCATGCCGATGGGATTCGGGCGGAAGGGCGAGCGGCTGGCGAAGACGCCCATCCGCCGGTTGCCCCCGAGTCGGGGCGGGCGGACGGTGGGCGACCAGCCCTTGTCCGCCGCTTCGGAGAACACCCACAGCAGCCAGAGGTGGGAATAGCCCTCGATGCCGCGCAGGGCTTCGGGGCTGCGGTAGGGTTTTTCCAGCACCACCGTGCCGGTCAGCTCCTCCACCAGACCGCTCTGGCGGGGCAGACCGAACTTTTCGGGCAGGTCGGTGCGGATGTGGCCGATGACGGCGAAGGACAGGCTCTGCGGCTGTTCCATGCGGGCTTCCTCCCTTGTCTTTCAAAGATCTTCTTCCTTTATACCATATTTTCCGTTTTCGTGCAATCTCCGCGGCGGACAGTTGTCTTTTGAAACTCGGCGTGCTACAATAACAGCAGCCCCGGTGCCGCACGGCCGGCGGGGTTCGTTTTTCTTTTATTTATTGCAATCTATTTTTTCAGAATACGGAGGCATTCCCAATGTCATATCAGGTCACCTTCTGTCCCTACACCATCGGGGAGGACGCCTATCAGGCCCTGCCCGCCGTCTGCGCGAAGCTCGGGCGGCGCATTGTTGTCATCGGCGGACACACCGCCAGAGAAAAGGCGATGCCGGCGCTGCGCGAGGCAATCGCCGGCAGCGGTTTGACGATTGAGGCCGAGCTTTGGCACAGCGGCAAGTGCAGCATGGCGGGCATTGAGGCGCTGGCGGCGCAGTGCCGCGAAATCGGGCCGGAGATCCTCCTCGGCGTCGGCGGCGGCAAGGCGATTGACACCGCCAAGGGCGTGGCCGACCTGCTCTCCCTGCCGGTGGTCACCGTGCCCACCATCGCCGCCACCTGCGCCGGCACCACCGCCCTCTCGGTGGTGTACACCGAGCAGCACACCTTCGACCGCTTCCTCTTCTTCCCCACCCCGCCCGCCCACTGCCTCATCCACACCGGCATCCTCGGCGCGGCGCCCACCCGCTACCTGAGAGCCGGCATGGGCGACACGGTGGCCAAGCATTTTGAATGTACATTTTCCGCCCGAAACGACGCCCTCGCCCACTCCTCCGCCCTCGGCCGCGAGATCAGCGCCCTCTGCTACCGTCCCCTGCTTGAACACGGACGGCAGGCGATGGAGGACTGCGCCGCCGGGCAGGACAGCCCCTCGCTGCGCGAGGCGCTGCTGGCCAACATCGTCACCACCGGCCTCGTGTCGCTGTTGGTGGAGGAGGACTACAACGGCGCCGTCGCCCACTCGCTCTGCTACGGCCTCTCCACCATTCCCGCCGTGGAGGAGCAGCATCTGCACGGGGACATCGTCGCCTACGGCGTGCTGGTGCAGCTGATGCTGGACGGCAACACCGACGAGGCCCGGCGTCTGCGCGACTTCCTGCGCTCCATCGGCACCCCCACCTGCCTCAAGGACTTCGGCCTCTCGCTCGAAGAGCTGCCCGAGCAGGTGGTTGAGGTGACGCTGGCCGGGGACGATATGCGTCACCTGCCCTTTGCCGTGACCGGCCCCATGCTGCGGACAGCCATCGCCGCTGTGGAGACATTGTAAAAAAAATTCCCCCAAGTTGGGAGGAAACTGCGTTTTTGCTCTTGTGTTTGCCGCCGAAATGGGTTACAATGGTTTTGTATCTTGTGTATACTAACCATACAATCCCGCAGGATGCTTACAACCGGGTGTCTCCCCGGTTTGCGCTCGGTATGAGACAGGAACAACGCCATGTTTGTGGGTATGCAAAACCGCAGAGGCGAGGGCGCGGGGGCCAAGCTCAACCTGCGCACCCGCATCTTCCAGGTTCTGGAGCAGGATATTTTAAACGGAAAGTACCCGAGCGGCACCAATCTGACCGAGAAGGAGCTGTGCGAGGAGTTCGGCGTCAGCCGCACGCCGCTGCGCGAGGCCCTGTGTCAGCTGGAGCTGGAGGGGCTGGTGGAGTGCATCCCCAACAAGGGGGCGGTGGTGCTGGGCATCAGCGATCAGGACATCAATGACATCTACGCCATCAAGCTGGCGCTGGACGGTCTCGCCGCCCGCCTGGCCGCCGAGCGCATCACGCCCGAGGAGCTGACCGAGCTGGAGGAGACGGTGAGTCTCACCGAGTTCTATGTCAACAAGGACGATCTCTTCAAGGTGCTGGAGCTGGACTCCCGCTTTCACGACATCATCTGTCAGGCGGGCAAGAACCGTCCCCTGCGCTCGATGATGGGCAACTTCCACAACTACATCAAAATGGCGCGGCACAAGTCGCTGACCAACCCGGGCCGCACCTCGCTGATGCTGGAGGAGCATCAGAAGATCCTGGCCGCCATCTCCGCAGGGGATGCGGATCTCGCCGACCGGCTGTCGGTGGAGCATACGAGCCGGGTGGTGAGCAATATCCAGCGGTCGCCGGAGGCGGCCGAGTGAGCAGCGCGGCGGTGGTTGGCCGTCGGGGTTGACTGTCTGTCCGAACAAGAGAAAAAGAGGAGCACGCCGGCGGCGCGCTCCTCTTTCTTTGTGCTTTGTGGCGATCCGGAAATATTCCGCCTGCCGGCCGCTTACAGCAGCGCCTCCACGGCGGCGACGATGTCGCCCATATAGTCGCCTTCGTACAGCTCGATCTGGCCGTCGTCCACGTTGCGGGCGAGGGCGGGGTCGATGGGCAGCTTGCCGAGCACCTTGACGCCCAGCTTGTCGGCCACCTTGTCAAGGCCGCTCTCACCGAAGACGGAGAGGCGCTTGCCGCAGTCGGGGCACTGCAGGTAGCTCATGTTCTCCACCACGCCGAGGATCGGCACATTCATCAGCTGCGCCATCTTGATGGCCTTGGTGACTACCATCGAGACGAGCTGCTGCGGGCTGGTGACGATGACGATGCCGTCGATCGGGATGGACTGGAAGACGGTCAGCGGCACGTCGCCCGTCCCGGGAGGCATATCAATAAACATGAAGTCGACGTCCTTCCAGATGACCTCGCTCCAGAACTGCTCGACCTGACCGGCGATGACCGGGCCGCGCCAGACGACGGGATCCGTCTCATCCGGCAGCAGCAGGTTGACCGACATGATCTGGGTGCCGAACTTGCTGGGAACGGGGTAGATGCCAAGCTCATCACCATCCGCCCGAATCCCGTTTAAGCCGAAGGCCTTGGGGATGGAGGGGCCGGTGATGTCGGCATCGAGGATGGCGGTGGTGTAGCCGAGGCGGCCCATCTCCACCGCCAGCAGCGAGGTGACCAGCGACTTGCCGACGCCGCCCTTGCCGCTGACCACTCCGATGACCT
This sequence comes from Clostridia bacterium, assembly GCA_017396965.1. Lineage (GTDB taxonomy): Bacteria > Bacillota > Clostridia > Oscillospirales > Feifaniaceae > Galloscillospira. Next base: position 5,910 of record JAFQKL010000367.1, on the reverse strand, counting down.
TCTTGACCTTGCTCAAGGGGTTTAAGGGCTTTCTGAAATCGGAGAGATCCATCTGGCGGCTGCCGCAGTTGGCAGAGCAGGTGGAGCAGTCATGGGTGCAGCCCTCGGGAGCCTGCTGCGCTGCGCTCGGGCAGTTGGCGGAACAGGTGGAGCAGTCGTGGGTGCAGCCTTCGGGAGCCTGCTGCCCCGCGCTCGGGCAGTTGGCGGAACAGGTGGAGCAGTTGTGGGTGCATTCGCTCATTTTACATTCAACTTCCTCTCTTGTTGTCGCTTCCACGGCAGGACGGCGGCCCTGCCGTTCAAGATCGCCGGAGGAGACTCCGGCCGTTCTCTTACTGTTAGAGTAGACCTTTCCCCCACTTTTGTCAAGGGCGGCGGCAGGGATCTCCAAAAATAATTTGCCCTCTTTTCGGAAATTGATCCGCAGGGGCTTGACAGAAACTGGGGTTTATGCTATACTGACCCCGTTGTTTACTCCCTTCAAATGCCCAAGCTGTTTTGTTTTGCACTGTGCTTGGCCCCCGCCGTCGGTGGGGGTTTATTTTTTTGCCGAAAGCATCTTTGATTTAAGATGATTTGTGGGTGGGTGGGGGGATCTGTGTGTTCGCTGGGCTTCGGTGTTGTTCGGGAGGGGATTTCGCCGCTGCGGCGGCCGGAGGCAAAACCCTTCAGATTTTCACGGTATCCCCCTAGACCTCGCGACATATCTATGATATAATGGAGATTCAGAAAACCACACCATTTCCGGCCGAGGCCGACAAAGGAGTACCAGTTATGGATGACCGCGCCATCGGCGTTTTTGATTCGGGGCTGGGCGGCCTCACCGCCGTCGCCGCCCTGCGGGAGCTGCTGCCCGATGAGGATGTTGTCTATTTTGGCGACACGGGACGGGTTCCCTACGGCACCCGAAGTGTGGAGACCATTGAACGCTACGCGGCGCAGGACGTCCGCTTCCTGCTGGGGGAGGACATCAAGTGCATCGTCGTCGCCTGCGGCACCGTCAGCTCGGTGGCGCTGCCGGGGCTGTTTCACCTCACCGAAGTCCCGGTGCTGGGGGTGATCGACGCAGCGGTGGAGGCCGCCGCCGCCGCCACCCGCTCAGGGCGGATCGGCGTGGTCGGCACCAACGCCACCATCAAGAGCGGCACCTACCGCAGAGGGCTGCTGGAGAAGGACAGCGCCCTGCAGGTGGTCAGCCAGCCCTGTCCCCTGCTGGTGCCGGTGGTGGAGGACGGCCGCTTTGCCCCCGGCAGCCGCATCGCCGAGCTGCTGGTGGAGGAGTATGTCGCCCCGCTGCTGCAGCAGGAGGTGGACACCATCATTTTAGGCTGCACCCACTATCCCCTGCTCGCCGCCATCTTCCGCCAGGTCTGCGGCGAGGGGGTCACTTTGATCGACCCCGGCTATGAGACCATCCGCAAGCTCTCCTCCCTGCTCACCCGTCTGGACATGAAAAAGGGCAGCGAGGGACGCAGAGAGCAGTACTATGTCAGCGATTCCGAACAGCAGTTTTTGCAGCTGGCCGAGATGTTTTTGGGCGGCCGTGTCGCAGGCAGGGTGCAGCGGGTGGATATCGAGCGGTACTAAACAGTCGAGATATTACAATCAGGATAGAGAACAGACCATGTCCCGCGCTTCATGCGCCGGGAGAAGGGAGGAGCTGTGAAACGAAAACCCGACATCGTCTTCAAGCGCAAGGAAAACAACGCCATGATCACCATCAAGGGCCGCCAGTACTACGATGACGAGTACTACGACACCATCGAGCTGATGACCGACGGCAGCTTTGAAAAGCAGGGCGACGCCTACCTCATCTCCTACGACGAGAGCGAGGTGACCGGCATGACCGGCACCCGCACCACCATTTTGGTGGAACCGGGCGACCGGGTGACGCTGACCCGGGTGGGCGGGGTGTGCCAGTCGCTGATCTTTGAGCCGGGGCGGCGAAACAACGGCCACTATGTGATGAACGAGGGGCAGATGACCCTGACGGTGGATGCCGGGCGGGTGGTCAACCGCTTAAGTGAGAAAGGCGGCTCTCTTTTTGTGAACTACAGTCTGGAGATCAACAGCCAGCTGATGAGCAAGAATAACTTTCTGATCAAAATCAAGGAGGAGCCGCCCTATGGCCCGATCTGTCAGGGGTGGCCCGGAAACGGAGGATACGGAAATGCCTAAGAATCCCGGTGCGCAGGCGGTGACGGCCGTGCGCAACACACTGTACCGCGCCTACCTCAAGGCGGTGGAAAAGGGCCTGCTGGAGGCGGGTGCCGCGGAGAATTTTGACATCAGTGAACCCCGTGACCGCAACCACGGCGACCTCGCCGCCAACTTTGCCATGCTCTGGGCCAAGCCCTTAAAGATGGCCCCCAGAAAGATCGCCGAGACGGTGCTTGCCGAGGTGGAGGACTGTCCTTATATCGACAAGATCGAGATCGCAGGCCCCGGCTTTGTCAACGTCACCCTCTCCCCCCGCTGGTACGCGGAGGTGCTCCTGGCCATCGACGAGGCGGGCGACCGCTACGGCGAGGTGGAGACCAACAAGGGCAAGAAGATGCAGGTGGAGTTCGTCTCCGCCAACCCCACGGGGCCGATGCACCTGGGCAACGCCCGCGGCGGCGTGCTGGGCGATACGCTGGCCTCCATCCTGCAGTGGACGGGCGCCTATGTGGAGAGAGAGTTTTATCTCAATGACACCGGCAATCAGGTGGACCTGCTCTCCAAGTCCCTCGAAGCGCGCTACTTTGAGCATTTTGGCGACAGCGAGACCTACCCCTTCCCCGAGGACGGCTACCACGGCGACGATGTCACCGCCCACGCCAAGGCCTATGCCGAGCAGTTTGGTGACAGTCTCTTAAAGGCAGACGAGGCGGAGCGCCGCCAGAAGCTGGCCACTTTTGCCTTAGAGCGCAACGTCGCCCGCATGGAGGAGGACTTAAAGCGGTACCGCATTGAGTACGACGTCTGGTTCAGAGAGTCTTCCCTCTATCCCACCGATGTCGACGAGGCGCTCGAGATCATGGAGAAGAACGGGGCGCTCTACGAGTCGGAGGGGGCGCTGTGGTTCGCCGCCACCAAGTTCGGCGTCGAGAAGGACGATGTGCTGCGCCGCGCCAACGGTTTTTATACCTATTATATGGGCGACATCGCCTACCACAAGAACAAGTTTCTGGCCCGCGGCTTTGACACCGTCATCGACGTCTGGGGCGCCGACCACCACGGCCACGCCGTGCGCTTCGCCTCGGCGATGCGGGCGATGGGACTGGAGCCGGAGCGGCTCAAGTTCATCCTCATGCAGCTGGTGCGGCTCACCCAGGGCGGCGAAGTGGTGCGCATGAGCAAGAGAACCGGCAAGGCGATTGCCCTCTCCGACCTGCTCGACGAGATCTCGGTGGATGCCGCCCGCTTCTTCTTCTGCTCGCGCCAGTGCGACACCCAGATGGAGTTTGACTTAGACCTCGCCGTGCGGCAGGACAGCGACAATCCCGTCTACTACGTCCAGTACGCCCACGCCCGCATCTGCTCGATTCTGCGCAACCTCGAAGCCGAGGGCATCACCCCCAAGGCGGCGGACGGCCTCGACCTCACCCTGCTCACCGCCCCCGAGGAGCGCGAGCTGATCCGTCATCTGGCCGACCTGCCCAACCAGATCGCCATCGCCGGACGGGATCTCGATCCCTCCCGCATGACCAAGTACGTCGTCGAGACGGCCACCTATTTCCACAAGTTCTACAACGCCTGCCGCGTCCGCGGCGAGGAGGAGGGGCTGATGCAGGCCCGCCTCACCCTCTGCCGTCTCACCGGCCAGGTGATCAAAAACGTCCTCGGCATCCTCAAGGTGAGCTGCCCTGAGAGAATGTAGGCCCGGCCCCCTGCAGGGGTCGCCGCCCGGCCGCCTGCAGGGCTCGCCGCCGCAGCGGCGAAATCCCCTTTCGCACAAACCCAAACTTCCGAACAACATCAATGCAACGCCTCAACACTTCAACACTTTCCCCGAATGCCCAATCACATTCAAATCACCATCGGTTGGGGCCGGTGCGTCCGGTTTCCCGGGCGCATCGGCCGATTCTTTTGTGTACGAAAGGAGTACAACAGATGAACGGACTCAGAAAACGTCTCACCTCCCTGCTGCTGGCTGCGGCGATGCTGCTCACCCTGTCGCTGCCGGCGCTGGCGGATGAGACGGTGCCGTCAGAGGCCCCCGCAGAAGAGGGCTACCAGACCGTCGACCCCGTCACCGGCGAGATCCGGGACTTCTCAAAGCTCGAGCAGGTCTACGAGATCTACCGCGACCACTACTATGTCGTCAAGGACGGCGAGCAGATCCTGCTCGACACCTTGAAGACCCTGCTGGAAACCGACCCCTCCCTCTTTGACGAGGTGATGAACGCCCTGATGAAGAGCGGCGACTCCTTCTCCCGCTACTACGCCCCCGAAGTCGCCGAGGCCGAGGCCACCAGCAAGGAGTACGGCGGCGTGGGCATGACGGTGCAGCAGCAGGACGACGGGCGGATCCTCGTCGTCGAGCTGACCAAGGACGGCACCGCCGAGAAGGCCGGGGTGCAGATCGGCGACCAGATCATGGCGATTGACGGACACAGCGTCTTAAACCTCACCATCGAGGCGGCGGTGGAGATCGGCCGCGGCGAGGTGGGCACCGAGGTGACCTACAGCTTCTACCGCGCCTCCACCGGCTCGCTGTTCAGCCTCACCATGGTGCGCGGCGAGATGACAACCGAGACCGTCACCTGGGAGTACATCACCGATGAGGCCACCGGCGTCACCTATGCCGAGTGCCGGATCAACGACTTTGTCGGCATGAGCACCTATGTCGAGTTTCTCGCCTTCTACAAGGAGCTGCAGGCGGGTTCGGCCGACCGCGTGCTGTTTGACCTGCGCAACAATCCCGGCGGCGACCTCACCATCGTCCTCGACCTGATCAACATGATGCTGCCCGGCAAGGGCAAGATCATCACCAACGTCATCCCCAGAGAGCCGGAGGAGCCCTTCTCCTACGAGACCACCGGCCGCGGCATTCCGCTGGAGAAGATCGTCATTCTGGTGGACGACACCACCGCCTCCGCCGCCGAGCTGTTTGCCATCACCCTGCAGGAGTACGGCCTTGCCACCGTGGTCGGCACCCAGACCTTCGGCAAGGCGATCGGCCAGCAGTATTTTGAGCTGAAGGACGGCAGTCAGGCGATCATCACCGCCATGCAGGTGACCACGCCTTCGGGCTTTAAGTACAACGAGATCGGCGTCACCCCCGACGTGGTGGTGGAGAACACCGAGGTGCCGAGAGAGCTGCCCGAGTTCAAGGAGCTCAGCGAAAAGAACTACGAGCGGGTGAGCTTTGCCGCCAGCAACGCCGCCGTGGAGGCGCTGGAGCAGCGGCTGGTGCTGCTGGGCGTGATGCGGGAGGCCGACCGCGACTTCGACCGCGACACCCTGCAGGCGCTCAAAATCTACCAGGGCAACATGGGCCTGCCGGTGACCGGCAAGCTGGATCTTGACACCCTGAACTCCATCCTTGAGATGACCGAGGTGGTCAAGGAGGTTCGCTACTATCACGACGACCAGCACGACAAGGCGGTGGAGCTGATCACCGCGGCGGAGGAGATTCTGCCGCAGGAGCAGCCCGCGGCCTGACCGCCACTCGTCCGCGCATGGTATCCCCGAAGACCCGTTTGCGGGTCTTCGGGCAGGCTGTCGAAAAACCCCTGTATAAAAAACAAAGAAAACCGTCTTGCCGGTTTTCTGCCTTATCCAGGGCGCGGGACCGGATGTCAGGGGCGCCGAAGGCGGGGAGACGGAAAATTTTTGTCCCGTCCCCCGCAAGGGACAAAAATTTTCTGTCGACCGTACCCTTGACAGGAGGGACACGGGTCATGCTGCTGCCGAAGGCAGGTG
>JAFQKL010000366.1 GCA_017396965.1 Clostridia bacterium | reverse complement strand
TCAGCTACTATTCCGCCGATATGCGCGAACAGCTCACCTTTGAGGAGGAGGAGTTAAAGCAGCTGGGGATGGAGATCGCCGAGAGCGCCGTCACCGCCCTCAGAAATCAGGAGGAAGATCCCCTCAACCTCAGAGGCAGCTACAACGGCGGCGATGTCATCGTCCTCACCTTCGAGGAGGGCGGCAGCCGCTGGACCCGGCGGTACAGCCTCTACACCGACGGCAGCAGCTATGAGGACTTTCTGCGCCGCTTCTATAACAGCCGCACCGTCAAGGAGAAGTTCTATTTTGTCTACAGCGACGCGGAGTTCTCCCAGGTCACCCTCACCGATCAGGTGAGAGATGACAGTCCCTACGATGTCACCCTGCACAACAAGGAGATGGTGGACCGCCTCATCGCCGCGCTGCGGGAAGACGTGGCGACGATGACGGTGGACGAGCTGACCTACACCGACTACCTCTTCACCATGTCCTTCGAGATGGAGGGGATGTACAGCCGGATTCTGCCCATCTACCCGCAGTACGAGCGCACCCTTTCGGTGCTGGAGCAGGGCGGGGTGGAGCTGCCGCCGGCGCTTCGGGCGGAGGAGCTTTCCTCGCTGACCCTGTCGCTCGATTCCAGCTTCTTTATCGACCTGAAAAACGGCATGACGCATGACGATCCGAAGCTTGCGACCAAGCTCATCGAGGTGCCGGGGCTGACGGCGGAGCGGCTGAGAAAGGCGGCCACCGTGATCTCGATTGATTCAAACGGCATCGGCACCGATCAGGCGGTGGCCTTCTTTGACCATCTCTTCAACCTGCAGCTGTCGGCAGAGGGCCTGGCGACGGCGGATCCGGCGTCTGCCGACTCGGCGGACGGGACGATCTATTATGACAGGTATGGGAATGAAATTGCCACCGCCACCAAGGAGTACCTGGGCGACGTCTGGTTCTACCTCCAGATTCAGATCACCGATCCTGAGGTGCTGGAGCTGCTGGTGCCCTATCTGCGCAACGGCTACCGCAGCTACTACAACCCCTTCCTCAGGGTCCGCACCGGGCTCGATGTCCAGCCGACGGCGCTGCCGGAGCTTGGGTATCGCTACCACACCCACACCTTCGCCGCCAACCGCCTGCCGGCGGCGCTGTATGAGGTGCTCAAAGAGCTGTCGATGGAGGTGATGCTGCCGCAGCAGACGGCGGCCTCCTGAGCTTCAGTCCGTGTGATTGCAAAGGAACCACAGAAAAACCCCGCCCCTGCACAGCGCGCTGTGCGGGGCGGGGTTTTACAATGGAAGGGCAAAGGGCATCGGCGACGGTCAGCGCAGCAGCCGCGGGTAGTCGCTTCTGGCATTGACAATGCGATAGAGATACACCGTATCCCCGATGAGTTTGTAGATGGCGACATAGGTTCTCGTCAGCACCAGCTTGCGAAAGCCGCTTGCCGCCAAGACGGGATCGGGGTGGGTTTGCCCCATCAGGGGGAAGATCTCGAGTTTTTGCAGGGTAGTTTCCATGGTGGCGGCGATGGCGGCAGCGGAGCTCACCCCGACTTCGGCAATATGGTATTTGACAATCTCTTCAAAGTCATCCTGCGCCGGTTTGAGGTAGAGCAGCTTAACCTTCGTGGGCACGCAGCAGCTCCTCCAGTCTCCCGTGCATCTCCTCCGGGGTGCAGACGGGTTCCCCGCTCAGGCGGCTGAGCTCTGCCGCGTAAATCAGATCGCGGTGGCGAAACATCGCCTCGCGCTCTTCAAAAGCCTCCATGCTCATATACACACCGTCGGCCTCGCCGTTTTCCGTGATGAAAACAGGTTCACCGGAGCGTCTCGCCAACTCGGCGATCTGGCGATACTGGTCGCGCAGCGCGGTGGATGGTTTGATCTGCATCAAATTCCCTCCTTCATAAGCTCGTTTTCTCCTGTTATTATAGCAAAGAATGAGGAAACCGGCAAGCGCCCCCCGCTCAGTACGGCTTCCGCTCCATCCCAAACTGCCGCAGATACTCCTCCACCGACCGCGTCATCTCTCTGGAGAAGTCGCTGTTGTACTTGCGGTTCATGAAGGCCCCCACCCAGTCCTCATAGCTCTGCAGGCCGCAGCGGGGCAGGATCATCTGCCGCAGCTCGTCGCCCGGCAGCTCGCGGTAGGTGTTTTTGTGGACAATGTGCTCAAGCGCCATCCGCGCCGGCTTCTGCCGCTCCTTCTGCTGCTCGGTGGGGTGGCCGAACAGCAGCATCACGGCGGGGAAGACGTACTCCGGCAGGCCGAGCAGCTCGCGCTGGGCCTCGCAGTTTTCCATGATGTCGCCGATATAGCAGGAGCCAAGCCCTAAGCTGTGAGCGGCGGCGACGGCGTTTTGCGCGGCGATGGCGGCGTCGCAGACGGCGAGCATCAGATCCCCCGCCCCCGGCGCGCGGGGGGTGAGGCCCGCCTCCAGATAGATCCGCTGCCATTTGAGACAGTCGGCACAGAAGATCAGCACCAGCGGCGCCTTGGCGATGAAGGGCTGGTGGTCGCAGGTGTCCACCAGCTTTTCGCGCAAGGCGGGATCGTCGATGTCGAGAATGGTATAGAGCTGCTGGTTGCCGGCGGTGGGGGCGGCGGCTGCGGCGTGAAGAATCGCCTCCCGCTCGGGCGCGGTGATCGGCTCGTCGGTGAAGGCGCGGGTGGACTTTCTCTCGTGGAGCTGGCGGATGGTCTCGGTCATGGCGGATCCTCCTGTGATGAAGTGGGATTGCTTTGATTGTACCGCAGGATGGAGAGACTGTCAATTCGCCGGGCATGGACAAGGGCGGGGCTTTCTGCTATACTGAGGACAACGACAACAAGGAGGTGCGTCATGAACTTAAAAGACGCCTTTCGCTTTCAAAATAAGCTGCAGGCGCTGATGGAGGAGGCCCAGGCCATCCTCTCGGACGATGCCAACATCACCCGGGTGGAAAGCACCCATCTGCGCAAAAAGGTGATGCCGGAGGCGGAGAACGAGACGATCACCGAGCGCCCCGGCACCCCCTACGCCGACCACATCACCGACCTCGCCCGCTTCCTGCTCTGGCTCTTGGGCGAGCGGGAGAATCTCTCCGCCGCCATCCACAAGGCCAAGGCCGCCCTGGCCCGTCCCATTGATCTCGACAGTGAGGTGGGCTTAAACGGCAAGCGTCAGGAGCTGGCGCGGCTCTTTCGCTCGATGGCCGGGCGGCGCAGCGAGGAGCTGGTGATCCCCGGCGGCGGGGTGGGCTACCGCTTCAACGCCGAGGGCAATCAGGTCACCTACCGCTGCGATATCAAGCGGGTGACCAGCATCAATTTCGACCGCGACCAGGTGCGAAAGCTGGCCGTCTCGCTGAGCAGGCGCTCGGATGAGGTCTCCTCGGCCATCGACTGGTGCCTGATTGAGACCAAGGTGGAGTATCAGCCGCCCTTTGATGTCAACGACAGCTTTGCCGAGGTGTTTGAAGCCTTCGCCGGCATCGCCCGGTAGCGCCCGCGGCCGCCTGTGCAGGGTGCGGCGGGGGAGGGGACCGCGCTGCCGGTTCAGGTGCAGACGAACAGTAGCCGCTGCACGACAGCTGACAGAGCCATCCCACGTTTTGCAACGCAGGAGTCGCTTTTCGCCTGTCCCCCCTTGCATCCAATCGGGCTTCGTCACTCGCCAACACATCTCCATCCGGGATGACGACCGCTCATCCCGCCGCCCGGCGCGGGGATTTCCGCGGCCGGGCGGCGACCTCAAGCCTTCGGGCTCTCCCTTCGCGAAGTCAACCCCCGCTGCGGACGGCCAGGGACGTTTGGCAGCGGGGTGAGGCGGCGCGAAACATTGGCGGCAGGCCCCCAAGCCCGCCGCATCCCGCAGAGGCGGCCGCAGTGTCGCACCCGCCGGAACGGCTTCCGGCGGGTGCTTTCTTTTCCGGGCGACAGGCCGGGAAAGCCGCCCGGCTCTAAGGATTCTACCGCCGGTAGAGCGGGTTCAAAAGCCGGTCGGTTGCCTTTTTCGAGCCGCTGTGATAGGGTGGGGAACACAGCCCGGCGGGCCCGGGCGCTTCGCACAAGGAGGAATACCATGGACAGCAGAGAAGTGGGCAGCCGCATCGCACGGCTGAGAAAGGAAGCGGGCATGACTCAGCGCGAGCTGGCGGCGCTGCTCGGGGTTTCGGACAAGGCGGTCAGCAAATGGGAGCGGGGGGACAGCTTTCCCGATGTCACCCTCTTTCCGCCGCTGGCGGCGGTGTTCTCGGTGCCGCTGGAGGTGCTGATGGGAACGAAAGAGGAGGGAGGTGTGCCGGAGGACTGCGCAGAGCAGGCGGCGGAGCGGTCGGCAGGAGCGCCCGCCGCGCGGGAGACACTGGCGCCGCTGCTGTGGAAAAACCACCTGCGCCGTCACCAGAACTATAACCTGCTGGTGGCGCTGCTGGCGCCGCTCGGCATCCTGCTCGGCTTTGTGGTGCAGGCCCTCGCCGACGCCGGCGGCTTCACCCTCGCCGCCTGGCTGGCCGCCTGGGGCCTTGTCTCCCTCACCGCCACCCTGATTCTGCGCGGACGGCTGCGTCAGGAGGGGGAGCTGCTGGATGCGGACGGCTCCGCCGATCTTTGGGCCTACGGCAGCGCCCTGCTCGGCTGGGGACTGCTGCTGCTCACCCTCTGCCTGCTGCTCTGCCTCAGGGAGTTCTGGTACTTCTACGACCTCGGCTGGGAGCGCAATCTGCTGATCTGCGACTCCCCCTTCCGCACCAGCGGCTGGATGATGCTCTTTCTGCCGGTGGCGGCAGCGGTCAATCTGCTGCTGGTTCATGACCTCACCCCCCGTCTCCCCGACGCGCCGGGGGTGGTGTCCCGCTGCCGTCCGGCGGTGCGGGTGACGCTGCTGGGACTGCTCAGCCTCGCGGCGGTGGGACTGCTGGGGGCCTGGCGGATGGTACACTTTGTGGAACAGCCGGTGCTGCCGGTGACACTGCCGGCCTCGCTGGCGCTGGCCGCCGTCCAGGCGGCGGCCACCCTGTCTGCCTGGCGGACGCTGCGACGGGCCGGGGCGGGGAAGCGAACACGCACCGTGCTGCTGCTCTCCTGCCTGCTGACGGCGGCGGGCGGGCTGTGCTTTTACACGGTGACGCCGGGTTCGGGCAGCAACGTCCTCGGCATTGTCTACGCCGACCGTCTCTTCGCCCTCGGCGCCGCCCAGGTGACGGCGCTGCACGGGGCGCTGTGCGCATGGGTGCGGGGGCGTTGAAGCGGGGCGGAAT
>JAFQKL010000365.1 GCA_017396965.1 Clostridia bacterium | reverse complement strand
TGTGGTCAACCGACCACACTCCCCCATCCCCCTCCCCCCCGTCCCCCCCCCAAAAAAAACCCACCCACCCCAAAAAAAGGAGGTCACCCCCCATGAAAGCCTGGGAACGTCAACTCGCCTACATGAAATCCCAAACCCCCAACACCGACCCCGACCCCAAAAACGAAGCCGTCTGGGAAGAGAGCAGCGGCGCGCAGGAGCAGCAGCAGGACGCCATGACCCGCCTGCTGTGGGACTCCACCGTCCCCGGCTCCTACGCCAAGGAGCAGATCATCCTCGCCGCCGTCCAGGCCCTCGAGAACCGCGGCTACACCGTCCCCCGCGGCGAAGAACTCGCCGAAGCCGGCCTCAAGGCCCTCGCCGACAACGATATGCTCCGCCTCGCCGAGCTCACCCAGGAGCTGTGGTACGCCTGTCACACCGCCGTCAAGGACGAGTCCGCCCCCTACTGGAACTACACCGTCTACGAGAGCTTCGACCAGTACCGCGCCGCCCTGCCCGCCGAGGTGGAGCGCCTCGTCGCCCCCGTCCCCCTCGATGACGACTGCCTCGACCGCACCCACGCCGGCTGGCTCGGCCAGATCATCGGCGGCGCCTTCGGCACGGCGATGGAGGGCTATACCACCCAGAACATCCAGCGCACCCTGGGGCCGGTGCGCGACTACATCCGCCGCCCCAACACCTATAATGACGACATCACCTACGAGCTGGTGCTGCTCAAAGCCGTCGACCGCTACGGCAAGGCCGTCACCGCCGCCGACATCGGCCGCCTCTGGGCCGCCCTCATCCCCATGGGCTGGTCGGCGGAGGACATCGCCCTGCAGAACTTAAAGCGCGGCATCTACCCGCCCGAGAGCGGCTCCTTCCACAACCCCTACCGCGAGTGGATCGGCGCCCAGATGCGCGGCGGCGTGGTGGGGATGCTCTTCCCCGGCGACCCGCTCCGTGCCGCCCGCCTCGCCTGGGAGGACGGCTCGATCTCCCACCACAACAACGGCATTATGGGCGAGGTCTATAACGCCGTCCTCGTCTCCCTCGCCTACCGGGAGCGCAACGTGCGCACCCTGCTCAAGAACACCCTCGCCTTCCTGCCCAAGGACAGCGAGATCTACTCGGTCGCCGAGTTCGCCATGAACGCCTGCCGCCTGCACAGCAACTGGCGCCACGCCTGGCTGATCTGCGAGAAGCGCTTCGAGCGTTACAACTGGATCCACGCCTACCCCAACCTCGCCGCCCAGATCGTCGCCATGTGGTATGGCGACGGCGACTTCGATCAGACCATGCACCTCATCGGGATGTGCGGTCAGGATGTCGACTGCAACGCCGCCCAGGTGATGAACGCCCTCGCCGTCATGCTCGGCAAGGACCAGATCCCCGAGCGCTGGCCCGCCCCCTTTGCCGACACGCTGCACACCTATGTCCGCGGCATGAAGCAGATGACCATCTCCGGCCTCGCCGCCTGGACGGTGGAGATGGCCAAAAAACTGGCCTGATTTTCGTCAGTTTGCCCAAAGCACCCCGCAAAGCCGCACAGGAGGCCGATGTCCGCGGACGTCGGCCTCCTTTTATCACATTTTTATCATGAAAAGTTCGACGAAAATTTGAAAAAACGGCTTGAATTCCTGTCCCCAACGGTGTACAATACAAAGAGCAGGGGGTTCCCGGTCACATTTTTACCCGCCTGCCGCAGCGGGGGCGCAGCGGCGCCGCCCGTGTTTCCATCAAAAATGAACCAACGGAAAAGGAGAAAGATCATGAAGAAACTGCTTGCTCTGCTTCTCTCTCTCTGCCTGCTGTTCTCCCTGGCGGCCTGCTCCTCCTCTGACGAGGGCGGCGAAGCCGAGGGCGAGGGCGGCGAGGCCGCCGGCGGCGAGACCGTCGAACCCCTCAAGATTGCCTGCCTCATCAACGGTAACTTAGGCGACCTCTCCTTCTTTGACTCCGCCAACGCCGGCATGAAGATGCTCAAGGACGAGCTCGGCGATCAGGTGGACATCACCGTCACCGAGATGAGCTACGACACCACCAAGTGGGAGCCCGCCCTGCTCGACGCCTGCGACGGCGACTTTGACATCATCATCGTCGGCACCTGGCAGATGCAGGAGATCCTCGAGAAGTACGCCGACCAGTACCCCGAGAAGACCTTCATCCTCTACGACAGCTCGGTTGTCTGGGACAAGGGCGAGTTCAAGAACGTCCACTGCATTGAGTACAAGCAGAACGAGGGCTCCTTCCTCGCCGGCGTGCTCGCTGCCAACCTGACCAAGACCGGCACCATCGCCTGCGTGGGCGGCATGGACAACCCCGTCATCAACGACTTCATCGTCGGCTACATCGAGGGTGCCCAGTCGGTCAACCCCGACATCCGCGTGATGAGCGCCTTTGTCGGCAACTTCAACGACTCCGCCAAGGCCACCGATCTGGCCGCTGTCCAGTTCTCCTCCGGCGCTGACGTCAACTTCAACATCGCCGGCCAGGCGGG
>JAFQKL010000364.1 GCA_017396965.1 Clostridia bacterium | reverse complement strand
TGACAGGCCGGGGGTGGTGTGCTATCATACCCCCAACTACTGTGTTTTTTTCAGTAGTCAGCGAAAGGAGGGGCTGATATGACCAGAGAACAATACCTTCAGCGGTTTTCCCGCACGGCCCGCTGGTTTTTGTCTGCGAAGGAGGCGCGGGAGGTGACGGCGGATTACGAAGAATTTCTGATCGACCGTCCGCCGGAGGAGATGGAGCCGCCGTTTCAGGTGGTGCGCGCCATCGCCGATCCCGGGCTTTACCGGCGTTGGATCACCACCTTTTCGCTCATGCTGCGCTGTCTGCTGCTGCCCTGTTATTTTGTCTGGTTCACACAGGAGCATCACCCGGCACTGACCGGGCTGCTGTGGGCGGCGGGGCTGCTGCTGGCGCTGCGCTGCTTTCGCACAGCGGAGGCGGAGGGCGCTCCCCTGCCCCGTCCGCTGCTGCCGCTGCTCCTTCTGCTGACGGTGACCAGCGCCGCCCTCAACGGCCTGACCCTCTGGCTGCTGGTGCACACCGAGCAGATCCAGACACTGGCGCAGCAGATCCGCAACATCGGCACCCTCTTCACCTCGTTCTACTACGCCCTGACGGTGCTGACCCTGCTGCTGGGCGGCTGGGGTCTGGTGCAGGCGCGGCTCTCCCATCCGCGCTGGCGGGCGCTCTACATCCTCTGTCTCACCTCCCTGCTCGTATCGGTGATGGTGCTGCAGACGATGCACAGCCTGTCACTCGACCACTCGGCGCCGCGTTGGTGGGTGCCGCTGGTGCTGCGCTGCTGTACCGCAGCGGCGGTGGGAGGAACCGCGGCGGGGGTGAGCCTGTGCTGAAAAGGGATCTCCTGCAGCTCTGTCTGCTCCATCTGCTGACCGGGGGCGACTGCTACGGCTACCAGATGATCTCCCGTCTGCACGACACCTTCCCCGACACGGCAGAGAGCGCCATCTACGCCCTTCTGCGCGACCTCGCCCGCCACGGGCTGGCGGAGGTTTATCAGGGGCAGACCTCAGGGGGGCCGGCCCGGAAATACTACCGGCTGACAGCGGCCGGCGAAGCGATGTATCAGGAGCTGCTGACCCAGTGGCGGCAGATTCAGGGGTCGATGCGGGCCCTGGGGCTGGAATAGGCAGCAACGCAAAAATCCCCGCACCGGCGAAGGTGCGGGGATCCAAACTCGTTCGATTACGGGACACAAAAAATCAGGATCTGTGCGAAGAGGGGATCTCCAACCCCGCCACAGCGGCAGGGGACAAAGTAGAACCGAGGGCGCGGGGCCCGTCGGCTTACTTGTACTTGCGCTTTCTGGCGGCCTCAGACTTCTTCTTACGCTTGACGCTGGGCTTCTCATAATGCTCTCTCTTTCTCAGCTCAGAGAGCACGCCCGACTTGGCACACTGACGCTTGAATCTACGCAGAGCGCTATCCAGGGATTCGTTATCCTTGACTCGAACTTCCGACATCGACTTATCCCTCCCCTCATACTCCTGTCCCGAAAACGGCGATAATCTATTATACTGCCTGAGAGCAAAGTCTGTCAACCCTTATTTTTAAAACAATCGAAAAAATTTTTCACGCTTTTCTCATACGTTGACAGGGAAGGCGGCCCGACGCTTCAAAACCGTCGGGCCGCCGGTTTATGATGCTTTATTTCGCCACGATGTTGACCAGCTTGTCGGCCACATAGATCTCCTTGACGATGGTCTTGCCCTCGAGGTACTGGGCGACCTTCTCCTTCGCCTTGGCGACGACGGAATCCTGCGCCTCGCCGCGCTCGATGACGATGGTGCCGCGCAGCTTGCCGGCGACCTGGACGGGGATCTCGATGCTGCTCTCGATGGTCTTGGCCTCCTCATAGGTGGGCCAGGTCTGCTCGGTGATCATGCCGCCGAAGCCGACCTGCTCCCACAGCTCCTCGGTGAGGTGGGGGGCCATGGGGTTGAGCAGGATGAGGAAGGTCTTGAGTTCGCCGCGGGTGATGGCCTTCTTGTCCTCAATCTCGTTGAGGTAGGCCATGAGGGCGGCGATGGCGGTGTTGCCCTTTAAGTTGGCGATGTCGTAGCTCACCTTCTTGATCAGGGCGTGGGTCTTGATCTCCATCTCCTTGGAGTAGTCCTCCTCGGCGGTGAGGATGCCGGGCAGGTCGGCGATGCGCTCTAAGAAGCGCTTGCAGCCCTTGATGCCGTTGGCCGACCAGGGGGCGGACTTCTCAAAGTCGCCGATGAACATCTCGTAGAGGCGCATGGTGTCGGCGCCGTACTCGTTGATGATGTCGTCGGGGTTGATGACGTTGCCGCGGGACTTACTCATCTTCTCGCCGTTCTCGCCTAAGATCATGCCGTGCGAGGTGCGCTTCTGATAGGGCTCCTTGGTGGGGACGACGCCGCAGTCATAGAGGAACTTGTGCCAGAAGCGGGAGTAGAGCAGATGCAGGGTGGTGTGCTCCATGCCGCCGTTGTACCAGTCGACGGGGAGCCAGTAGTCGAGGGCTTCCTTGGCGGCCATCTCGGTGTTGTTGTGCGGGTCGATGTAGCGCAGGAAGTACCAGCTGGAGCCGGCCCAGTTGGGCATGGTGTCGGTCTCGCGCTTGGCGGGGCCGCCGCAGTGCGGGCAGGTGGTGTTGACCCAGTCGGTGATGTTGGCCAGGGGGGAGTCGCCGTCTTCGGTGGGCTCGTAGCTCTCGACCTCGGGCAGCAGCACGGGCAGCTGCTCATAGGGGATCGGCACCCAGCCGCACTTGTCGCAGTGGACCAGCGGGATCGGCTCGCCCCAGTAGCGCTGACGGGAGAAGATCCAGTCGCGCAGCTTGTAGTTGACCTTGGGCTCGCCCTTCTTCTCGGCGGCCAGCCACTCGATGATGGCGGGGATCGCCTCCTCCACCGACTTGCCGTTTAAGAAGCCGGAGTTGA
>JAFQKL010000363.1 GCA_017396965.1 Clostridia bacterium | reverse complement strand
GAGCTGACCCTTGGCGCGGTACTGCCACTGGTAGTAGTAGGGCGGGTAGCCGGACTCCACTTCAACGAGGAACTGCACCGTGTCGCCGGCGAGGCAGGCAACGTCTTCCGGCTGGGTGACAAAGGTGAGCTTGCCGGTCTGCGGCGGCTTATTTTTTAAGGAGAGACTGTGGGTGTGGATCTTGCTGCCCGCCGTGTCGGTGATCTCGCAGCGGTACTGGATCTCTTCGGCAAGCTGAACCTCGGTGGGCTCATGCAGAAGGGTGGCGGAGGTGGCGTTTTCAATCACGGTCCAGTCACTCTCAGTGGTCTTGTACTGCCACTGATAGGAGACCTCACCCTCGCCGCTGGTGGCGGCCACGGTCAGCTCAACCGGCTTGCCGGGGACGAACTCCATCTCCTCCACCAGCTCCTGCGTAATGGTCAGCTCCTTGGGGGCTTCAGCGGACTGAAGGGTGAAGGTGATCCGCTTTTCCTTGTTCATCATGCGGGTTAAGATGGCGGAGACTTCATTTCTGCGGATGCTGGCGGAGGGGTTGCAGTTGTGCTCGGCATCGGCGCCCTGGAGGATGCCGATGCGGTAGAGCGAATAGATGGCAGCGGCCTGGGGATGCTCCATCGGCACATCGGGGATCGCCCCGTCGGCCACGGCGTTGATCTGCTTTAAGGCCTCGGCGGGGAGGGCCTTGGCGAAGATCTCCATATAGCCGCCGCGGGTGGCCTGCTGATCCCAGGCATACGCCTTGGTGGTGATGCCGGCGGTCTTGCAGTAGTCCACATAGGGCTGATACCAGGGGTTGCCCGGCTGGAGGCTGACCTTGCCCTCGGTGTAGAGCTGATGCATACAGGCGGCGAGCTTGACCGCCTCGGCATAGGTCATGTTGGCTTCGGGGGCGAAGGTGTCTGCCCCCTTGCCGTTGATGAGGCCGCTCTCATAGGCGGTCTTGACATCGCTGTAGTACCAGGCATCGGCCGGGATGTCGGTAAAAGGCAGCTCCACCGCCAGTGCGGGGGCAGGGAGCAGGCCGATGCAGAGGATAAGCGTCAGGAGAAGGGCGAGCGTTCTTTTCACGAGGAATTCTCCTTTCTTTCTTACGGTTGTCTTCGCCGGCCGGTCAGGGATTCTGACCCAGCTGGGCGGGGGCGGGGACGCGGAAGTCTTTGTCCATCATCCGGATCAGGATGGCGGCCACCTCGCTGCGGCTGATGGTGCCGGCGGGGTTGAAGGTGCCGTAGGCATCGTTTCCGGCGAGGATGCCGGCCTTGTAGAAGGTATAGATCGCGGCGCGGTGCTCGGCGGAGGTGGCGGCGACATCGGGGATGCTGCCGTCCGGGATCTCGTTGACCGCCTCAAAGGCGGAGGCGGGCAGGCTGCGCGAGAAGATGTGGACATATTCGGCGCGGGTGATCTGCTCGTTGGCACGGGCGGTGAGATCCCGCTCCAGAATGCCGTTTTCGACGGCGTGCTTCATGTAAGTGCTATACCAGACATCGGTGCCCACCGCAATATCCTTTGCGGGGTCGCCGCCGTGGTAGAGGATGTTCATGCAGGCGGCCAGCTTGACGGCCTCGGCGACGGTCATTCTGTCCGCCGGGGCGTAGATGCCGGCGCCCTTGCCGCTGATCAGGCCCATCCCGGCCGCGGCCGTGACCGACTTGTGGTACCAGGCGTCCTCCGGCACATCGTCAAAGGAGACGGGGGCGGGCTTGTCGGGGGTCTCCGGCGGGGCGGGCGGCGTTTCGGGATCCGTCTCTACCCCCATCGGGAAGAGGGTGACGGTGAAGATCAGCTCTCGGTAGCTTCCGTCCACCATGACACTGCAGCGGTAGTAGCGGGGGATCAACATCTCCTTGGCGGGGATGCCGTTGACCGTCACGCTGCTGCCCATGCTCAAGGGAATGCCACCGATCTGCTTGCCCTCTTCGTCGCAGCGGAACCACTGGTAATCCACCGAGCTGCCCTCGGGGGCGTCGGGGACGGTGGCTTCCAGCGTGAACGGCTCATCGGCCGTATAGAGGCTGACTTCCTGTTCGCCAACCGGCTCAAGGGTGAAGTCGATCTCGGCGGGAGGGGTCTCGGGGACGGGAGGGGTCTCGGGGACAGGCGGTGTCTCGGGGGCATCGCCGCCGATGCCGGCGGCGCCGTCGGGCGCGAGGATGACCGAGAAGATGAGGTCATCTCCCTGGTCGCCGACCGAGGCGACGCAGTGGTAGAAGGACTGGATCATCGTCTTTTCCGCCGGGATGGTGCCAAGCTCCAGGCGGGGACCGCTGCCGATGGCGCTGCCCTGCAGATCCTTGCCCATCGCGTCGCAGGGGAACCAGCGGTAGGTGACCGCGTCGGCGTCGATCCCGCCGGTCGGCTCCACCTCGAACACCACCGGGGTGCTGCTGTCCTTGACCACCACGTCCTGCTCGCTCACCGCCCGCAGGGCAAAGGGCTCGGCATAGCTCTCCGCCGGGGTGAGGGTGGGGAAGGTGAAGGTCACGCAGTACGAATCGGCGAAACTCTGCTTGGCTCCTCCGCCGCTCGTCTCTTTTTTCTCAATGAGCGCCTTTTGCTCGTTGACGTTGGCGGTTTTGGCGGTGAAGTTGTCGGGGAAGAGGTGGCCCTTGCCGGGGGCAATCTCGATGCTGACCCGGTATTCGGTGCCCGCCTCAAAGGCGGCATCGGCAGGGGACCAGGTCACCTTGCCGGGGACGACGTTGCTGCTCATCGAAGTGGCCGAGCTGTCCGGCACGGCGCCGATGACGGGGGCATCGACAAAGAGATCCACCTGGCCGACATACTGATGGTCGAGGGCCTTGACCTCATAGGGGAAGACATACTCCACCTCATAGTCGGTGATGGCGGTGGAGGGCTCGCTGTACATACCGTTCCAATATGCCTTTCCGCCGTTGACGAACACATTGCCCTCTCCCGCCTTGACGCGGATGGCGATGCCGATACGGTCGCCCGCCTGAACCTCCGTGATCTCCTTGCCGTACATCAGGTAGCGGTTGGTGGTGATGGTGGCGTGGTTATTGTGGGTGGCAGTGTAGTCCAGCGGACTGTTGTGGTAGGGCGCATCCAAGTTGGTGATGGTCACGGCATAGTTCGCGCCGCTCTCATAGATGACCGGAATATTGACATAGAGCTTCTGTCCCGCTTTTTTCCGGGTGACGTAGGGATCGTAGGTCTTGCCGTCGAAGGCCACCTTGACGTTGGTTTTGCCGCTGGTGCCGGTGCCGCTCTCGTCATACCAGAAATAGTAGCCGTCCTTCGGCTCGATGGTCAGTTCCAGCAGAACCTCGGTGCCGGCATTGTACATGGGCAGCTTGTCGCCGGGGTAGTAGTTGACCATCTCCCGGTAGATGGTCGCCTCGGTGACCTTATAGTTGGCGCCGGCGGGCGCTGTGATCTCCGGGAAGATGCCGCCGCCCACAAAGGCGTGGCTGGCGGTCAGCCGAACGGGCTGGTCGATGGTCTTCGGCATGACCACTTCGATGGTCTTGCTGTTGCTGTGCTGGCGGGGGTTGGCGGGGACTTCGTTGTAATAATATCCCGTTCTGGGATTGTAAATCGTTAACGAACCCGCCTTGATGAATGTGATCTCATCCATCAGATGTACATCATCTACGGGCTTTCCTACGCCTTCCACCATGGATTCGTCGCTGAAGCTGATGCCGTTGGAGTGGCAGCTGTCATACCTGCAGCCGGGACAGTTTCCGATAATATTGAGAATCTTAACGGTCTGACCCACATAATAGGTGCTGGCCGCGGAGGCTTCCGTGGCCATACCGGGGAGCAGGGCCAGCGCCATGGCAAAGCAGAGCATAAGGCTCATCCATCTGTTTCGTTTCATCGTTTTCATCCTCGCCTTCACTGTGATATCAGCCTTCTGAGGCAGCGTCTCCGCATCCGCTCATGCGCAGACGCTGGGAGGTACATTTCGCGCCGGGGCCGGGCGGCGTCTCGCAGCCGGCGGCCCAGGTCACGAACCATGTCACCACCAGTGACAGCAGCAGCCAGAAGCCCAGCGCCGCCCAGAACAGGGCGATGGGGATATCTTTCCAAAAGTGGAGCGTCAGCAGAACAATCGCCAGCAGCAGCCACTCAAACTGCAGCAGTAAATTGACAAAAAACGCTTGGATAAAGCCGGAATGGGAGGTTGTTCGCTCGTTCACAAAGTGCCTCCTTTCGGGGGTACAGCCTTCCTGTATCAATTGGTTTCGGTCTGCTCGTCGTCGTACTGAAAAAGAACATACTCGTCATCGGAGACGCGGTCTGCGGGGTGCGCGGCCACATAGCGGCGGTTAGCCGGACTGTTTTCCGGCAGCGTAAAATAGTCGGTCATAAAATACGCATAGTCGCCCACGGGCTCCCCGGTGGTACTCTGCGCGCCGTAAAAACAGCCGTCGATCAACACGACCTCCCAGGGTCCTTCCCAAACCGTCTGGTCGCCGTCCTTCAGGGTCAGGGTGTCAGTCGTAAAAAAGAGGGTCTGGCCCGACGCCGGATCTGTCCAGAGTTTGTCGAGATACTCTGCTTTGGGATCAAAGTACATATCAGGGTCGTCCAGAACCTCCGGAAGCTCTGACCCATCGACAACATGGGAGGTCGGAGCATCGGT
>JAFQKL010000362.1 GCA_017396965.1 Clostridia bacterium | reverse complement strand
AGAAGAACCCCGAAAATGTGCAGAGAACCTACGACCGCGGCTATGCCGATGCAACAGAGCTGCTCCCCGCCTGAAGAAGTGGCGGGAGGAGGGAAGGGAATCGTGATCGGGAAGACCGGCAACATTTGCGGGGGCCTGCCTCCAGAGCCGGCTGACGCCTGAATCAAAGACAAAATCAAACGGCTGCCCCTTCTGCAAGGGGCAGCCGTTTGTCTTTGCAAAACCGGGGCATCGGGAGTGGGGGACACTCAACTCTCCCGCAGCAGCCGCTCCCCGATCCCGAACTCCCGCAGTACCAGCCGCACCGCCCGCGCCGTCAGGCACAGGTCGGTCAGCACCGAAAAGAGGACGATGGTGGAGAGCAGCGTGTCCACCCGCACCAGCGGCGTGCCGTGGATGATGGCGTTGCCGGCCGAATAAAGAGGGTGGGTCAGCGCCTCGTACAGCGGCAGCCCCAGCGCCGTGACCGGCAGCAGCAGCAGCAGTGAGAGCGTCACCGCCGAGAGCAGAATCCCCTGACGTGAGGCGCGCAGCCAGCTCTCCTCCGTCGCCTCGCCGAACAGCAGCGGGGTGGCGACGGTGGGGTTGAGGTAGACGAGCAGCAGCGTCAGCAGCACCGGCCCCGGCAGGGAGGAGATCTCCTCATACGGCAGCGCGGCGAGGATGGCGGTCAGCTCCTGCCACTGGGTCTGATAAAACAAAATCAGCCCCACCATCAGCGCAAGAGCGGGAAAGACCAGCCGGCACAGCCGCATCAGCGCCCCCTCGGTGCGAAACAGCGCGCTGACCGGCACCGCCAGCAGCAGCGCCAGCAGCGCCCAGCGCGGGGTGTGGTGCAGAAAGGTGGCAGAGAGGTAGGACGCCGTCACCGACAGAATCACGGCGGCGTGCAGCAGCGTCAGCGCCGTCAGCAGCAGTGCCGTCCACCGCGGGGGGCGGCATCTCCCGCCCCGGCAGAAAAGCGAGGTCAGCGGCGCTGCCAGCAGCCACATCAACGCCCCCGCCGCCAGCGGCGCCGCAAAGGCCAGCGCCTGTCCGCGCAGCAGCTCCGAGAGGGTGAGCAAACTGCCCAGATGGGTGACGGTGATGAGGGCGCGAAGATAGGGGATGAGGGCAGGTTGATCTGTGTTCAAAAAAAGACACCTCCGAATGCAGACCGCTCAAACGGCAGCGTGTGAGAACGTGATTTAAGGGGAGAGGGAGATCTCTCCCTGCGAGAGGGTGAGGCTGCCGAGCAGCTCCACCGCCTTCTCCTCCTCGTCGCCGGTCTGCATCAGCCGCGGCAAGCGCGCCGGTCGGCTCCCGTTGGAGGAGGCGTTGTAAAGCAGGTAAAGCGGGCAGGGCGGGATGCGGCCGAAGGCCACCTGATCATCGAGCATATTGGAGAGAACCATGCCCTGCGGGTCCTTCCCCTGGTTGCCGCGCAGCAGCTCCCCCGCGCCGCTCCCCTCCACAAGGGCCGTGAGGATGCCGAGCGAAAAGCGGTTGCCGGCAACCATCCAGTCCATCACCCCGGTGTAGCCGCCCTCCTTGATCAGTGGTTCGGAGAGCAGCAGCACCTTGGCCTGATTCCAGTAGGGATACCGGCCCAGCTGCCGCACCAGACCCTCCTCGCAGGCGGGCAGTGTCGTCCCCTCGGCGGAGATCACCCGCCCGGTGAAGGAGCCGCCTTCAAAGGAGACGTACTCCACCGTCAGCAGCCAGGGCAGCTCCTCGCCCTCGTCCACCGCCACGGCGGTGACGATGTTGCGCTCGTTGAGTTCCGTGTAGTCCCAGCAGCCCGAGAGCAGCAGCGTCAGCAGACAAAACGGGATCATCAGTCTCCTCAATGCCCCTTCCCCCTTTCGCGCACCGGAAACACCGGCAGCGCCCGCAGTCTGCTCCAGGAGGCGCGCAAGAAGGTGTCGCCCGTCTGCCGCTGGGAGGAGAGGTAGGCGTACTGGGTGTAGGGCACACCGAAGCTCTCAATGGAGGAGAGACGCAGCAGCAGGGCGAAAAAGCCGATGCAAAAGCCGAGATAGCCGCAGACCGAGGTGAGCAGCAGAATCGAGTAGCGATAGAGCAGCGACACTCCGAACAGCCGCGGCGACATCACCCCCGTCACCCCCGCAAAGGCGGTGATGATCAGAATCGGCGCCCCCACATACCCGGCCTCCGAGGCCGCCTGCCCCAGCACAATCGAGCTGACCACCGACAGCGCCTGCCCCACGTTGCTGGGGGAGCGCGCCCCGCTTTCCCGCAGCAGATCAAAGATCAGCAGCAGCAGCACGGCCTCGCCCACGGTGGAAAACGGCACATTTTGCCGCGCCTCGGCCACCGTAAAGGTCAGCGCCGAGGGCAGCAGATCCGGCTGATAACAGACCAGCGCGATGAAAAAAGAGGGCAGCAGGATCGAAAGGAAGAACCCGAAGATCCGAAGACAGCGCTGAAAGGAGGCGTAGTGATAGCTCACATAGTAATCCTCGTTGCACTGAAACAGCTCAAGAAACAGATAAGGCGCGGTCAGCGCCGTGGGGCATCCCTCGCACAGAATCGCCACCCGCCCCTCCAGCAGTTTGGCGGCGACAATGTCCGGCCGTTCGGTGGCGCCGATGGTGCGAAAGGAGGAGTCGCGGCTGTCGCGGATCTGCTCGGCGATATAGTTGGTGTCGAGCACGGCGGAAAGCTCCAGCCCCTCCAGCCGCCGCCGCACCTCCTGCAGCACCTTTTTGTCAACGCAGCTCTCCAGATAACAAAGGCAAAGCCCGTTTTCCGCCACCTCGCCAAAGCGCAGGTATTCCGCCTTGAAGTCACTGCCCGTCAACCGCCGCCGCACCAGCGCCACATTGGTGAGCAGCGCCTCGTTGAAGCCCTCCCGCGGCCCCTGCAGTACCCGCTCGTTGTCCGGCTCCGCGATGCCGCGCACCGGCCAGCTCTTGATATCAATGACAACCGCATCCGGGATCCCCTCGACAAAGAGGATGCCGTTGCCCAGCGACACCATGAAGGCAAGCTCCGAAAACCGCTGCTCCGGCCTGCAGGTGGCGGTGGCCAGCGTCTGGCGGATGATCTGCTCCGCGCTGCCCCCGGCGAGCTGCGCGTGCTGGATGGGGCGGATGATATTTTCGTTGAGGACATGGCCGTTGACCAGCCCGTCGATGAAGCAGAGTACCGTCATGGTGTGATCGGCAGCCTCGATCTCCCGCACGCGGAAGGTGCCGTCGCGCTCAAAAAGGGACTGCATGACGGCGAGGTCCTCCGGGAGACGTCCCGAGACAAGTCTGTTGTCCTGTGTCAAGCGGACATCGCTCCTTTCCGGTTGTTT
>JAFQKL010000361.1 GCA_017396965.1 Clostridia bacterium | reverse complement strand
CCCATCACAGGCCCGGTGGCGGCGGTGGGCATGGAAAAGCCGGCCGGTGCGGCAAAGCCCTGGTCCGCCTGCTGCTCCAGTGCCGGGCTGTCCACAAAGCCGCTGCCCTGCGCCAGGCCGGATCCGCGCTGGACGACATGGCCGATCTCGTGCAGCAGCACCGTCTCCCGCTCGGCGGGGGCGAGCTTGTGGTCAATGTGGATCTCATTCCCCTGCGCGTAGCCGCCGAAGCCGCTGTCCGCGAGGCCCTGGTCCTGAAACACCTTGAGCCCGTTGAGCGGGGTCTGATACCGCTGCTCCGCCTTTTGCAGCAGCCCGGACGGCAGCGTCATCGGCTGCGCGCGCTCTGAGCGCGGGCCGGCAGACGGAGCAAAGCGCGCCTGCAGGGCGGCGGTGAAGGGGGTGGGGCCGCCGGGGTCTCCCCGGCCGAGCAGGGAGAGCAGCGCCTGGTTGCCCGGCGCCGCCTCCGACGGCGTCAGGCTCTGCCGGGCGGCGGCCTGCTGCCGGGGGGTGCGCTTTTGGTACTCTCGCATGACAAAGCCTCACTTTCCTTCAAACCGGTCGGAGTGGTTGCCGCGGTTGTCGCCGGAGACGCTGTCCCCGTCGGCGGCGGTTCCGTCGCCGTAGATCGCCTGGAAGGCCCAGGCGGAGAAGTCTTCGAGGTCGCTGCTGGCGGGGGTATCGGTGTCCACCTTGCGCCGCTTTTTGCCGCCGCCGCGCCGGGGCGGGGGCTGGTCGGCCAGGGCCTCCTCGGGGGTGGAGAGGCCCTTCGTGTGCCAGCCTTCGAGGATGCGGTTGATGTAGGCAAAGGAGAGTTTGCCGGTGAGGTCGACGCAGCGGTTGTACGCCGTCTCCAGCATCGCCTCGCCGAAGCCGAAGTCGATGCACCAGCGGGCGATGAGGTCGCGCTCCTTCGGCGACAGGGTGCGGCTGCCGAGGCCGAACAGGCGGCGGACGGTGGCCTCATGGCCGCGCCGGCGGTTGTCGTCCTCCAGAAAGGCGGTGGCCTCCGCCGCCGTGACGATGCCGCGCCGGTGCCACTCGGCCGCCACCTCCTCGATCGCCCGCGCCGAGGTGCGGCCGAGGGCGGCACAGTGGCCCATCAGCAGCAGGATCGTCTCGGGGGGCAGGCCGTAGTAGTCGTGCAGCGAGTAAAGCACCTCGTATTCGGTCTGGGAGAAGCTGCGGTTTAAGATTGACTGCCCCGCCCGCAGCGCCGAGCGCAGGTCGTGGTTTGCGGCCAGCGCCTCGCTCACCTGCTGCAGATCGTAGGTGGGACGGCGCACACCGGCCCGCCTGCCCGGCGCCGCCTGCTTGGCCAGCTCGGTGCGCGGGTCGACAAGGGCGACAAACCGCCCCTCCATCTTCAGCACCCCCCGCGCCAGCCACGCCTCCACGCAGCGGGCCAGCTCGGTGGGCGTGATGGCGAGGTGGGCGGTGACGCTCTCCTCCGTCGCCTCTCTGCCCAGCCAGAGCAGGGTGAGCAGCACCTTCAGCTCCTGCTCGTCCGCCGCCTGCAGATGGTCCCTGGCCACGGCGGCGGGGACGAGAAACCAGCTTTCGCGCGGGGCGATGGCAAAGTGGATCACAGGGTCAGCTCCGCCACGGGCGTGCCGTCCAGCTTCTTTAAGGTGAAGGTGCCGGCTTCGTACATCATATAGGTCTTCTCGTTGCCGCCCTTGGGCAGGGTGACGGAGCCGGGGTTTAAGAGGACGAAGGCGTCGTGCTTTTCCAGGGTGTGCAGGTGGGTGTGGCCGTGCAGCAGGATGTCGCCCATGCCGATGGGGGGCGGGTTGTCCTTGTTGTAGTGGTGGCCGTGGGTGGCGAAGATGCGGTGGCCGTCCAGCTCCAGGAGCAGGTAGTCGGCCATGACGGGGAACTCGAGCACCATCTGGTCCACCTCCGCCTCGCAGTTGCCGCGGACGCACATCAGCTTGTCCTTGACGGCGTTGAGCAGGGCGATCACGCCCTTGGGACGGTAGCCTTCCGGCAGGTCGTTTCGCGGGCCGTGGTAGAGGAGGTCGCCGAGCAGCAGCAGACGGTCGGCCTGTTCGGCTTCGAAGCGGTCGAGCATCGCCTGGCAGCAGGGCTCCGAGCCGTGGAGATCGGAGGCGATCATCAGTTTCATGGGGTGGGGTCCTCCTTTTTGTGGTGTTTGGGATGTTGCTTCCATTATAGCGGGTTGGGCGGGGTTTGGCAAGTGGGGAGGACGGGGGGATGGGGATGGGGGAGTGTGGTCGGCAGACCACACTCCCCACCTCCATTATCCCCCCGTAACCGCCCGGCCTGTCAAGGGCCGGGTAGTATTTTACAAAAGCCCTTGCGGGGGACGGGCTTTTGTAAAATCTCCACCCTAAACCCTTGACTGGCCTGCCCCTCTGCGCTGGTATGGGCGCGGCGGGATGGGAAAGCCTGCGGTCACCCTGCCGGCGGCACCCCTGCAGCCGCCCCCCGGGAGACGGCTGAACAACAAAACGAAAATCCGAAGATCGGCGCAATCTTTTACGCATCCCATAAAAAATACACAAATAAAACGAAATTGTTAAATTTCCATAGAATCCACCGAAAATTTTCTACGTCATGGGAACGATGCACAAACCCCGGGAAGACATTTTGTATATTGCATATATTGAT
>JAFQKL010000360.1 GCA_017396965.1 Clostridia bacterium | reverse complement strand
CCTCCCTCCCCTCTCCCCACATCAGCCCTGTCATCCCGCAACATCCCCCCACGCTTGACAGCCCCCGCCCACTGCGCTATACTGTCTGAATACAGCAACCAAGAGGAGGGATCTGCCATGTCCACCGACCACCCCCAGCAGCAGAGCAGCCTGGTGCGCGCGCTGGTCTCCTTCTGCGTCCCGCTGGTGCTGGCCAGCCTGCTGCAGCAGCTCTACAACTGGGCCGACGCCTTCATCGTCGGCAACATCGAAGGCGAAGCGGCGCTGGCGGCGGTGGGGGCGACGACGGTGGTGGTCAACTTCTTCGTGCAGGCGATCACCGGCTTCTGCTCGGGCGTCTCCATCCTCTCCGCCCGCCGCTTCGGGCAGGGCGACCGCGAGGCGCAGCCGCGCATCCTCTCCACCTTCCTCATCGCCCTCGGCGGCGCGGCTGTGACGGTGGCGGCGCTGACCCTCGTCTTCTCCCGCCCGCTGCTCACCATGATGCGCACCCCGGCCGACATCTTCCCCATCTCACTCGCCTACCTGCGGGTGATTCTGCTCGGCATCCCCTTCCTCACGCTGTACAACGTCTGCGCCGCCATCCTGCGCGGCATTGGCGACAGCAAGGCCCCGTTTTACGCCGTCGTCGTCTCCTCCCTGAGCAACGTGGCGCTCGACCTGCTGTTCGTCGGCCCCTTCGGCTGGGGCGCGGCGGGGGCGGCGGCAGCCACGGTGCTGGCGCAGGCGCTGATGGCGGTCTACATCTGGTTCTACGCCCGCCGCAAACACCCCTTCCTCCTCCCCGTCGCCGGGCAGGCGCGGACCGACGGGCCGCTGCTGCGGCAGGGCTGCCGGCTGGCGCTGCCGATTGCCCTGCAGTCGGTGGTCAGCTCGTTTGGCAACCTGATTTTGCAGAACTTCATGAACGGCTTCGGCACGCCGACGGTGGCGGCCATCACCACCGCCTACCGGGTGGACAGTGTGATCATGCTGCCGGTGATCAACCTCGGCACCGGCATCGCCACCCTGGTGTCCCAGAACACCGGCGCCGGCGACCACGCCCGCGCCCGCGACTGCCTCAAGGCCGGCATCGCCCTGTCGGCGCTGGTGTCGCTGGGGATGACGGCCATCGTGCAGAGCATCGGCGGGCCGGTGATCGCCCTCTTTGGGGTGGGGCCGGAGTCGGCGGCCATCGGCGCCGAGTTCTTCCGCTGCATCTCCTGGTTCTACCTCGTCTTCGGCCTCTGCATGGCGATACGCGGCTATCTGGACGGCATCGGCGACGTGGTGTTCGCCGGCCTCAACCGCGTCACCTCGCTGGCCGTGCGCATCGGCCTCTCCTACCTGCTGGCGCCGCTCTTCTTCAACATGGTCATCGCCTACGCCGAGGCCATCTCCTGGTGCCTGATGCTGGCGCTCTATCTGCTGCGCTACTCCTGGCGCCAAAGCCGGCTGCGGCGCACCGGCTCGCCGTTGTGACAATAAGAAAGGAGCTTCGTCTGCCATGGAAATCCGCCGTCTGACCCGCGAGGACCTGCCCTCGCTCATCGCCCTCTATGCCCAGCTGAGCGACCGCCACCGGGAGATGTCGCTGCCCCGCACCGAAGAGGTGTGGGACACGGTGCTGAAGGACGATCCGAACATCGTCTACCTCGGCGCCGTCGACCGGGGGCGGGTGGTGTCCACCTGCTATCTCGTGGTGATCCCCACCCTGGTCTACGGCGGGCGGCCGTTTGGGCTGCTGGAGAACGTCGTCACCGACGCCGCGTACCGCCGGCAGGGGCTGGCGGCGCGGCTGATCCGGGAGGCGGCGGAGATCGCCCGGGAACGGGGCTGCTACAAGCTGGTGCTGCAAAGCGGTGTCCAGCGCACCGGCGCCCATCGGTTTTATGAACAGCTCGGCTTCGACGGCGATCGGAAGCGGGCCTTTGTGCTGGATCTCGACGAGGGCTGAGCTGCGGCGCAAGGCCAAGAGAAGAGCGAACGATATAAAAAAACCGTCCCCCACGGGACGGTTTTTTCGTGCTGTCGTGCTGTCATACTGTCATGCTGTCAAACAATCTGTGAATGTTTCGCGGGTGACGGTGGAATCCGGCCGGTTGCACGGACAGCGGAGCCGACCGCGTCGCAGTAACGCGGAGAATACTCCCTGACCCCAAGTGCCTGCTGCGAGGCAGACATGGGGCGAAGCACAGGAGTGGCTTCGCCCCTCTTTCCATTGTGGGG
>JAFQKL010000359.1 GCA_017396965.1 Clostridia bacterium | reverse complement strand
GCGACGTGCGCGTGCTGCCCATCTTCGATATCATCGCCCGCGAAGGCAATGTGCCCGAGCGCGACATGTTCAACACCTACAACATGGGCGTTGGCATGACCATCACCGTTGACCCCGCCGATGTGGAGATGGCCCTCGAGATCCTTCGCGCCAACGGCGAGGACGCCTACGTCCTGGGCGAGGTTGTTGAGGGCGAGAAGGGCGTGGACCTGTGGTAAGAGTTGCTGTGCTGGTGTCCGGCGGCGGCACCAATCTGCAGGCCATCATCGACGCCAAAGCGGCGGGGAAGATCCCTTCCGCCGAGCTGGCCCTGGTGCTTGCCTCCAATGAGAAGGCCTACGCGCTGACCCGCGCGGCCAACGCAGGCATCCCGTCCACCGTGCTGCGCAAGGCGAAGGGGGAGGACGTGTCCCTCTACGGTGAGCGGCTGCTGGCCGTGCTGCGTGAGCATCAGATCGACCTGGTGGTGCTGGCGGGCTTCCTGACCATCCTGCCGGAAAACGTGATCCGCGCGTATGACCACCGCATCCTGAACGTGCATCCGAGCCTGATCCCCAGCTTCTGCGGCGACGGCTTCTACGGCCTGCGGGTGCATGAAGCCGCGCTGGCCAAGGGCGTGAAGGTCACCGGCGCGACCATCCACTTCGTCAACGAGATCACCGACGGCGGCGATATCATCGCCCAGAAGGCCGTCGAGGTGCTGCCGGACGACACGCCCGAGACGCTTCAAAAGCGCGTCATGGTCGAGGCCGAATGGGTGCTGCTGCCCCAGGCGGTGGAGACGGTGGCGAAGTCCCTCTCAGTTAGCTGAAGCTGAAGCGCTTCCACCAAGGGAGAGACCCCTCTCAGTCCCTTCGGGACAGCTCTCCCCAAGGGAGAGCCTTTTGGAACGAGATTTGGAGGTACGATAAAATGCAGACCTTTGATTTCAACACCCTTCTCAATACCAATACCTATCCCGGCCGCGGCATCTGCCTGGGCATTGACGAGACGGGCGAGAACGCCGTGATCGTGTACTTCATCATGGGCCGCAGCGTCAACAGCCGCAACCGCATCTTTGAGGAGAGCGAGGACGGCATCATCACCAAGGCGTTTGACGAGAGCAAGATGGTGGATCCCCACCTGATCATTTACGCTCCCGTGCGCGACATGGGCGACGGCCGCATCATCGTCACCAATGGCGACCAGACCGACACCATCCGTGATTTCCTGAAGGACGGCTCCACCTTTGAGGCGGCCCTGCGCACCCGCACCTTCGAGGATGACCTGCCCAACTGCACCCCCCGCATCTCCGGCATTGTGGAGGTGAAGGACGGCGCTTGCATGTACAAGCTGAGCATCCTCAAGAGCGACGAGCACGATGATTCCTCCGTGCAGCGCTTCTTCTACGAGTACCCCCAGCCCAAGGCGGGCATCGGTCACTTCATCCACACCTACAAGTGCGACGGCAACCCCATTCCTTCCTTCGAGGGGGAGCCGGAGAAGGTGACCCTCAAGGGCGACATCGAGGAGCTGGCGCTGAACGTGTGGGACAACCTCAATGAGGACAACAAGGTCAGCCTGTATGTGAGCTTCATTAACATGAAGAGCGGCGAGGCCGACACCATCATCATCAACAAGCATGAGCAGGATCTGCCTGAGGACGAGGAGTAAGGGTTTGTCCTTTGATGCTTGACTTGTAAGGAAGGCCTTCTTTCTCGGTCCCGAGAAAGAAGCAAAGAGGGCCAGAGGGGGTGGCAGAATGCTGCCCCGGGACTGCCACCCCCTCTGGACTCCCCCCGCCGCTCCCGGCCCGGCTTGGCGCGGAGTTGACTCCGCTCCAGGCGCCTCGCGGGGGCGGGGCGTTACGCCATGAGTCCTTTGTTTGTCGGTGCGTCGCTCTCCCGTTCGGGCACAGCGACGCGGCCGGAACGTTCTGACTCCCGCCGGAGGTTCTCTCAACCGCCACGCGGGCGCACCCCCAAGAAAGCAACCAACACGATCGCGAGATGGGTGTCGAGAGGGTCGAAGACCCTTCGCAGGGTGCAG
>JAFQKL010000358.1 GCA_017396965.1 Clostridia bacterium | reverse complement strand
TCATTTCCGCCCCTTCCGTCCTTGACAGCCCCCCACCCCCGTACTATAATAAACTCGGGCGCAGACATCCCCCTCTTTTTGTGATCTTATCACGGATAAGCGGCGGCGGATTTGTTATCATAAGACCATAGGGAAGCCAAAACAAAGGCCACCCCAAACCACCCCCGCTTCCCCCGGTATTCCGAGGGGTGCCGTCAGCCCAAAAATGACAAAATGAAAATATATCACATGGAGGAACGCACAATGGAAAAATGGAGATGCACCGTCTGCAATTACGTTCATGAAGGCCCGCTGACCGACGATCTGGTCTGCCCGCTCTGCGGCGTGGGTCCCGAGCTGTTTGAGAAGGTGGAAGAGGTCCCCGAGGCCGCCCCCGCCAAGAACCCCTACGCCGGCACCAAGACCGAGAAGAACCTCTGGGAAGCCTTCGCCGGCGAGTCCCAGGCCCGCAATAAGTACACCTACTTCGCCTCCGTCGCCAAGAAGGCCGGCTTTGAGCAGATCGCCGCCCTCTTCCTGCAGACCGCGGCCAACGAGATGGAGCACGCCAAGCTCTGGTTCAAGGCCCTCGGTGAGCTGGGCGACACCGCCGAGAACCTCCTCCACGCCGCCGAAGGCGAGAACTACGAGTGGACCGATATGTACGACCGCATGGCCAAAGAGGCCGACGAGGAAGGCTTCCACGACCTCGCCGAGCAGTTCCGCGGCGTCGCCGCCATCGAGAAGGCCCATGAGGAGAGATACCGCAAGCTGCTGCACAATGTCGAGGCCAAGGCCGTCTTTGAGAAGAGCGGCGTCACCCTGTGGGAGTGCCGCAACTGCGGCCACCTGGTGATGGGCGTCAAGGCCCCCGATGTCTGCCCCGTCTGCAAGCATCCGCAGTCCTTCTTCGAGGTCCGCGCCGAGAACTATTAAGAGACAAACCTCCCGCCCGCCTGCCGCACCCCGGCAGGCGGGTTTTCTTTTGTAAAAACACGGCCCTTGCCCCCGCCCCCCGTCGGTGCTATAATAAATCCATCGAAAAACCAGACGAAATGCGGAGGTTCACCATGCCGCCCTGCCGGAAAAACGACATTCTCACCCTGCCCATCACCGGCCTCACCCACGAGGGGGCCGGGGTCGCCCGCGTCGATCAATACGTCCTCTTCATCCCCGGCGCCCTGCCGGGGGACACCTGCCGGGTGCGGGTGGTCAAGACCAACAAGTCCTACGGCTACGGCCGTTTGGAGCAGCTGGTGAGCGCGTCGCCCGACCGCGTCGCCCCCGCCTGCCCCGCCTTTGACCGCCGCTGCGGCGGCTGTCTGCTGCAGCATCTGCACTACGAGGCGGAGTGCGCCGCCAAGGAGAGCCAGGTGAAGGAGGCCCTCTCCCGCGCCCTCGGCCGCGAGATCCCCCTCGAGCCGCTGCGCCCCGCCCCCGCCACCACCCGCTGGCGCAACAAGGTGCTGCTGCCGGTCGGCAGTCAGGACGGCAGGGCCGTCTTCGGCTTCTTTCGCGGCCGCAGTCATGAGATCGTCGCCGTGGACGACTGCCCCGCCCAGCCGGAGGAGGCCACCGCCGCCGCCCGCGTCCTCGCGGCGCACATCGACAGCCACCGCATCTCGCTCTACGACGAAGCCGCCCACAAGGGCCTCGTCCGCGGCCTCTTCGTCCGCAAGGGCGAGGCCACGGGGCAGGTGATGGTGGCGGTGATTGTCAACGGGCAGAGCCTCCCCCACGCCGACCGCTTTGCCGAGGCCCTGCGCGCCGCCGTCCCCGGCCTCGCCTCGCTGCAGCTCTGCCGCAACAGGGAGCGCACCAACGTCCCCCTCACCGGCGAGCTCATCACCCTCTGGGGGGCCGATCACATCGAAGACCGCCTGCTCGGGCGCACCTTCGAGATCTCCGCCCGCTCCTTCTACCAGGTCAACCACGCCCAGTGCGAGGCCCTCTACCAGGGCGCCGCCGACTTCGCCGCCCTCACGGGGGACGAGCGGCTGCTCGACCTCTACTGCGGCATCGGCACCATCGGCCTCACCATGGCAGACCGCTGCCGTGAGCTGGTGGGGGTGGAGGTGGTGCCGCAGGCGGTGGAGGACGCCCGCCGCTGCGCCGCCAAAAACGGCGTCCAAAACGCCCGCTTCCTCTGTGCCGACGCCGCCGACGCCGCCCGTCAGCTGGCGGAGGAGGGCTTCACGCCGGATGTTGTCATCCTGGACCCGCCCCGCAAGGGCTGCGGCCCCGCCCTGCTCGCCACCGTCGCCACCATGGCGCCCGACCGCATCGTCTATATCAGCTGCAACCCCGCCACTCTGGCCCGCGACGCCGCCGACCTCGAGGCCGCCGGCTACCGCCTCACCCGTGCGCGGCCCTACGACCTCTTCCCGCGCACCGGCCATGTGGAGACGCTGACCCTGTTTTCCCGCCCATAACCACGGCGCTTTGGCGCCGGACAAAAGGAGGAATCCCCATGCTGGTCACGGCAGGCAGCGGACGATATGATTTCCGCGCCGACGGAGCGGGCCTTCTTCGCATCGCCCATCTGAACTTCTGGAGGAACGTCCCAAAGTTTACCGAAGCCGGCGCCGTCGCCTTTGAGCTGGGCGAGGGGGTCACCGAGGTGGAGCCGGGCTTTTTCGACCTCTTCCCCGGTCTGACCGAGATCAAACTGGCCGACACCGTCACCCAAATCGCCCTGACGGAGCAAACGCAGCGGCTGCTGCGGGCAAACGACGTGCTGATCTGCGGCAGCTTCGACCGCTACGCGGAGCAGTTTGCCAAAGAGCAGGGGCTGCGCTTTGTCCATGCCGACCTGGAGCTCGCGGCCGACGGGGATTATTTTGACGGCGGCATCGACCTCGTCACCCTGCGCTTTGACCGCGACGGCAGCGCCTTTCTCCATCAAAACAGCCTCTGCCAGGGCAGCTCGTCCGGCTCAAGCGGCGGCGGCGAGGAGCGGATTGCGCTGCCCGCCGACTTTGCCCTCACCCACACGCCGGAGGAGCTCGCCGCGCTCTGCTGGGGGAACTGCCGCGAGAAAATCCGCCGCTGTGAGGCGCTGGCTGTCTATCTGCAAAAGGCAAAGGAGCGGCACAGCACACCGCCCGGAGGGGCCGGGTGACAGGAGAGGAGCTGGTGGCATGAGCGCCGTGCGCGAGGAGCGGGCCGAGCATGAGATGAGGCTGGACCCGCGGCATTTTCAAAGGATGAAGAGCGGACACAAGACCATCGAGCTGCGTCTGCTGGACGAAAAACGCCGCCGCATCCGGGTGGGGGACTACATCCGCTTCACCGACAACGCCGGCGGCGGGACGCTGCTCACCCAGGTGACGGCCCTGCACCGCTTCCCCGACTTCGCCGCCCTCTACCGCGCCCTGCCGCTCGGTCAGTGCGGCTACACGGAGGAGGAGCTGGCGGGGGCAAGCCCTGCCGACATGGAGCGGTATTATTCCGCGGAGGAGCAGCGGCGGTACGGGGTGGTGGGGATTGAGCTGCGGCTGACCGGGTGTGCGGCGGGGCAGGGGGATTGTTGAGCCGGGGAGGACCATAAAGAAGAGAAAAAGCAAAAGCACACAGCGCCGCCGTGGCCTGTGTGCTTTGTTTTGTGAGGACGACAGGGGAGGCGCGGGGATCCCGGAAGCGGGCGGGTCACCCCCGGCCGGGGGCGGACGCGTCCCGTTCGCAGCGAAAGAAGCGAAAGCGCAGGCCCCGGAATTCCTGCACCCCGCCCACGGGGACTTCCCGCCAGCCGACGAGCGCCGGGAAGTGGGCGTCGGCTTTGGGCGCCGTGTCGTAGACGCGGGTGAGAAACACCGCTCCGCAGCGGGGCAGCAGCGCCCGGTAGACGGCCTCGCCGCCGATCACCCAGACAAACCCCTCCCCCGCCAGCGCCGCCTGCAGCGCCTGTTCGGGGGTGGGGAAGACCTCCACCCCGGCGGGGAAGGTCTGCGGCGGGCGGCTGCTGACCACCAGGTTGCGCCGTCCCGGCAGCGGCAGACCGCCCGGCAGCGCCTCCAGCGTGCGCCGCCCCATGAGGACGGCGCCGCCCGTTGTCAGCCGCCGAAAGCGGCGCAGGTCGGCGGGGATGCGGTAGAGCAGCCGGCCGCCGAAGCCGATGGCGTTTTGTCGGTCGACGCAGACGACAGCGTTGATGCGTTCGTTCATGGGCAGACCTCTGCCACGCCGGGGACGTCGTCTGCGGGCTGTCCGGCTGCGGCGGGCAGCGGTTCGATGAGGACCGACGGACGGTAGGAGGCCCGGATCTGCGACCAGTTCCACGCGGACAGGGCCGAGAAGAGCACGAGCAGGGCGGTGAAGCAGAGGAGGAATTCGAGAAGCGCGGTGCGTGGGGGTTTCATGGGAGCCCTCCTTTTCGTGAGCCGCGGCGGCGGTTTGTGGTTTTCGGTTTGAGTGTACACGACTTTGCCGCATTTGTCAAATCCCATGAAAGAGCCGCCGCGCTCTCCGGCTCCCTCTCTGAGGGAGCTGTCAGCCGCAGGCTGACTGAGGGAGTCTGCACCGGCTTCGCCCGCCCCGCAGTACCCAAACCAGCGCACAAAGCTCTCCCATGCGGGCACAGCTTCGCCCATCGCACAGCAACCGAACAGACGCGAAAAGTCAGGTCTGTCAAGGGTTCAAGGGTGGAGATTTTTTCCCGATCCCCCGCGAGGCCGCCGCCTGCCGGGCAACCGCAGCCTCACCCGGCGTACAGCGTCGGCACCGGCGCGCAAAGCCTGTCCCACGCGCCCCGGCTCCCTCTCCGAGGGAGCTGTCAGCGAAGCTGACTGAGGGAGTCCGCGCCGGCTTCGCCCACCCTG
>JAFQKL010000357.1 GCA_017396965.1 Clostridia bacterium | reverse complement strand
GCTTGGTTCTGGGCCTGTGCGTTCCTCGGGGAAACAGGGGTGCAGCGCCCGCCCATCCACCCGAACAAACTCCCTTCGCTGATTTGACAAGGGGCTTCGGGGCTTTTTTCAGGACGTGGGGACTGAAAACAAAAATCAACAGAAAACCGCCCCCGCGGTTTTCCACCTCTCAAATCAATCAAAAAAAGCCGTCCGCAGACGGCTTTTCTCCTTTCCCCCCTCTCCCCCTCACTCCATCTCAAACACCACAATCCTCTCCCGCGCATCCTCGCCGACAAAGAGATCCCCACAGTCGATCTCCCCGGCAAAGCGCACCTCCACACCCCCACCCCATCGGCCGGAGAGCAGCTCGCGCAGATACTCGTCGTCCGGGTAATAGCAGAACAGCCGCAGCCGCCGCGGACAGCGGTACCACGACTCCATCACCCGCCCCAGCACGGCGCGGAAGATCTCCACCGAAAAGGGATTGAAGAAGTAAAAGCAGTCCGCCTCCTCCACCTCATACTCCTCCGCCGCCCGGCAGACAAACGACACCCCCTGCGGGCGCGGATACCGCGCGCGGTTGTCCTCCGCCTGCCGCCAGAGGCCCTCGTCCAGCTCCACGCCGATCACGCGGCAGCCGAGGGTGTAGTGCAGATAAAAGGCCACCCGGCCCTTGCCGCAGCCGTAGTCCACCAGCGTGTGGGAGGCGTCGATCCAGCCGCTCTCCGCCAGCCGCGCCAGCACGGTGTAGGGCGTCGGCTCGTAGGGGTGACGGTGGCGGTCCGCCTGCCCCGCCTCCTCGCCGCAGGTGGACACCTTAAGCTTCCTGTCCCACGCCGCCTCATTGACAAAGCCCAGCAGACGGTTGATCATCCAAAACCCCTCCTCACATCAGCACTGCGGACGGCGGCTTGCCGTCTCCTTCCTTTTCCAGTGTAACACAGCGGGGGGCCGCTTTGCAAGCGGTGCAAAAAAGGGCATCCCCGGCGGGGCTGCCCTTGCTGTGTTCATCTTCAGAATTCGCAACAATCACCGCACCCGCCGACCGGCGACGATCATCGCCAGCGCCATCGAGGAGACGACAAGCAGCAGCAGGCCGCCGGTTGCCAACTGCATCCCCTGCTGCCAGGCGGCGCCGTCACCGAAGGTCTGAAGCATCGAGGCCTGGAGGAAAAAGAGCGAGACCAGCGCCGTGGCCAGCGCCAGGCGGCGCCCCGTCGGCTCAGCGCCCCCGCGTCTGCGCAGCAGGGCGACGGCGGCGGAGAGCAGCTGATAAAAACAGTAGAAGGCCGCCGCGTAGATGAGGTGGCCGGGATAGCGAATCGCCCGCCCGTCGCGGACGGTGAGCACCACCACAGCCCCCAGCACCGCCGTCCACAGCAGCAGCGTCCAGCCCGAAAGGCGGCGGAGGCGCAGGCGCTGCGCCTCTCCCTCCGCCCCGCTGCCCAGCTGCCGCAGCAGCAGGCAGCGAAGCAGACAGAGGACGAGAAAGTACGCGGCCAGCGTGCCCATCCAAAGGCAGCGCAGGCGGACGGCGGCGGCCGCCTTGGCAAGGCAGTAGCACAGCGTCACCGCCAGCGAGAGACGGGCCGAGGCCAGCGCGCGGCGGCGCGGGTCGTCGGCCAGCCACTGCCAGAGCGCCGTCTGCCGCAGGCGCAGGCGGACGGCACGGACGCAGCGCAGCAGCCGCACCGTCAGCAGCACCAGCGACAGGGTGGCAAGGGCATAGACCCCGATGGCGGCAGGGCTCTGCTCCATCCCCCGGTCAAAGACCTCCCGCAGCAGCGCGGCCGACACCGCCGCCGGCAGCATCGGCAGGATCAGCCCCAAAAACGGGCGGGGGACGCGGCGGGACGTCTTCATCTGCGGCTTCCTCCTATTTCAATCCTTTCCACACCGGGATCAGGCAGAGCAGCAGGACGATGCCCGCCAGGCCGACGGCGATGCCCCACACCGGCGGAGCGTTCCACACCATCACCATGCACATCCCGACCCCCAGCGTCAGCGCTCCCGCGATGCCGAGCGCCGCCGCGGCCACGGTTTTGCGGGAGAGGGTGAGCGGCGGCTTGCCCAGCATCCTGCGGCGGATCCCCACCATGGCAAGCAGCACCACCAGTCCGGCCGCGCCAACCGCCACCCCCTCGGAAAAGGCGTTCCACTCGGGCAGCAGACACATACACATCCCCAGTCCAAACAGAACACCGCCGATCACAGACAGCAGCAACGTGATGAAGTTCCCCTTTTTCATTGTTCCTCTTTTCCTTTCGTCCCGCCGGTGCCGGTCAGTCTGGCCCGAGCCTGCTCGGTGCTCTCGCCCTCCTCGGCCAAAAAGGTGTCGATAAAGTGATCCTCCATCTTTTTGTAGCTGGAAACCACACCGTCCTCGATCTTCTTGTAGCCGCCGACCACCGCGTTTTCAAGCTTCTTGTAGCCACCGACCACCGCGCTCTCGATCTTCCCCTCGGTCTTTTCGGATGCCCGATGCTTTTCGTGCTTTTCCATCGCAGATTTCCTCCTTTAAACCAACACTTGTTTGTGTTTTACATCTATAGTATAATAGTGCGCGAGGACAAAAGACAATCATCAATATCCACACAATTGTTGAGATAATGGAGGTTCCATGAACAAGCCCAACAACAGGCGGCGCAGGGAGTCGCGCCGGCGGCTGGAGGCGGCGCTGGTGAAGCTGATGCAGGAGCACGAGCTGTCCGAGCTGCGGGTGACCGAGCTCTGCCGCGAGGCGGGCGTCAACCGCACCACCTTTTACGCCAACTATATCGACATCTTCGATCTCGCCGAATCGGTGCAGAAGACGCTGGAGGAGGAGGTGCTGGGGTTGTACCGCGAGGAGATCGAGCAGCGGCACGGCGACCACGACTTTCTCCGTCTCTTCCGCCACATCAAAGAGAACCCGCTCTTTTACAAGACCTATTTCAAGCTCAACACCGGCCGCCCGTTTCACTTTGTCTTCTACGACGACGAGCTGGCTGCCCGGCGCTTCGGCGGCCGTCATATCGAATACCATATCGAATTCTTCCGCAACGGACTCAATGCCGTGCTGCGAAAATGGCTGGAAAACGACTGCCGGGAAACCCCGGAGGAGATCTTCTCGGTCATCCGCGAGGAATATCTGGCAGTCACCGGGGACTGACCGCGCCGCCGCTCTTGCGCTGATCAAAATAAGCTGGTATAATAGATAAGATATCGACCGGTGCAAAGGAGGTCTGCCGGATGACAACGCTGTCGGTCGGAGACCGTTTTCTCATGAAGAAGCCCCACCCCTGCGGCGGCCGCTGCTTTGAGCTGCTGCGGGTGGGCGGCGATGTCAGGGTCCGCTGCACCACCTGCGGGCGGGAGCTGTGGATGGCGCGGTCGGCCTTTGTCAAGGCCGTCAAAGCCCCGCTCCCCCAGGAGAACACCTCACCGAAACAGGAGAATGAGTTATGATCGAAAAGCTGGCTGCCGCGGAGCAGCGTTATGAGCAGATCAACGAGCGTCTGATGGATCCCGGCGTGGTGTCGGACCAGGAGCAGTACCGGCTGCTGATGCGGGAGTTTAAAAACCTCACCCCCATCATTGAGAAATACAGGGAGTACAAGGCGGCGGAGACCGCCGAGGCGGAGGCGAAGGAGCTGCTCTCCACCCCCCTCGATCCCGACTTCAAGGCCCTCGCCGAGGAGGAGCTGCAGACCGCCCGGGCCGACTGTGAGCGAATCCGGGAGGAGCTGAAGATCCTGCTCATCCCCAAGGACCCCGACGACGACAAGTCGGTCATCGTCGAGATCCGCGGCGGCGCGGGGGGCGACGAGGCGGCGCTGTTTGCCGCAAACCTCTACCGGATGTATTCGATGTACGCCGAGGCAAAGCGGTTTAAGACCGAGGTGCTGTCCTTAAACGAAACGGAGCTGGGCGGCATCAAGGAGATCAGCTTCTTAATCGAGGGCGACGGGGCATACAGCCGCCTGAAGTTCGAGTCGGGCGTCCACCGCGTGCAGCGCGTGCCGGACACCGAGTCGCAGGGGCGGATCCACACCTCCACCGTCACCGTGGCCGTGCTGCCCGAGGCCGAGGAGGTGGAGGTGGAGATCAACACCGCCGACCTGCAGGTGGACACCTTCCGCGCCGGCGGCGCGGGCGGGCAGCACGTCAACAAGACCGAGTCCGCCATCCGCATCACCCACCTGCCCACCGGCATCGTCGTCGAGTGTCAGGACGAGCGCAGCCAGCATAAGAACCGCGACAAGGCGATGAAAATCCTGCGTTCGCGCATCTATGAAGTCATGCAGGCCGAGAAGGACGCCGCCCGCGCCGACGAGCGCCGCTCCCAGGTGGGCACCGGCGACCGCAGCGAGCGCATCCGCACCTACAACTACCCCCAGGGCCGCGTCTCCGACCACCGCATCGGGCTGACGCTGTACAAGCTGGAAGCCTTTTTGAACGGTGACCTCGATGAGATGATCGACGCCCTCATCACCGCCGACCAGACGGAAAAGCTCAAGGCGGGCGAGGCGGGTTAAGCCTCCCTGCGTCCCCCCGCGTCTCCCCACACCACATCCGCCGCAGCAGGAAGCGGGGCTCCCCGAAGGGATTCCCGTTTCTTTGTGGCGACCTGCGGTTTTTCTCTTCTACCGTCTCCCGTCCCGCTTTTGCGGGCCGGAGCGGGAACGGGGCGCAGGGCGGGGGGAAAGTTTCTCCAATCACTCATATCCCGCCCCCGCAAGGGGTATCTTTAGCCTATACACAGGAGGCCGCCATGCCCGCAACACCCATTCTCTCCCTCGATCCCGCCTGCTTCGACCCCGATGCCTTAGCCCCCGCCGGGCAGCTGCTGCGCGAGGGGAAGCTGGTG
Source organism: Clostridia bacterium (assembly GCA_017396965.1). Taxonomy (GTDB): domain Bacteria; phylum Bacillota; class Clostridia; order Oscillospirales; family Feifaniaceae; genus Galloscillospira. The sequence continues at coordinate 4,749 of JAFQKL010000357.1, read as the reverse complement.
GTCTTTCCCACCGAAACGGTCTACGGCTTAGGGGCCAACGCCCTCGATGCCGAGGCCGCCCGCTCCATCTACACCGCCAAGGGCCGCCCCAGCGACAATCCCCTCATCGTCCACCTGCCAGACACCAAGGGGCTGCCCGAGCTCTGCCGTCACATCCCCGAGGAGGCCGAGGCCCTCTTCGCCGCCTTCGCCCCGGGGCCGCTGACGGTGGTGCTGCCCAAGCGTCCCGTCGTCCCCGACGCCGTCTCCGGCGGGCTGGACACGGTGGCGGTGCGCATCCCCTCCCACCCCATCGCCCGGGCGCTGCTGCGGCAGGCCGGGGTGCCGGTGGCCGCCCCCTCCGCCAACCGCTCGGGACGGCCGAGCCCCACCCGTCTCTCCCACTGCCGCGAGGATCTCGACGGGCGGGTGGCGCTGTTTATCGACGGCGGGCCGTGCGGCGTGGGGCTGGAGTCCACCGTCCTCTCGCTGGCAGGGGAAAAGCCGACGCTGCTGCGGCCGGGCGGGATCACCGTCGCCCAGCTGGAAGCTGTGCTGGGTGAGGTGGCGATCGACCCCGTGGTGCTGCGGCAGCTGGAAGAGGGGCTGCGTCCCTTAGCCCCCGGCATGAAGTACCGCCACTATGCCCCCAAGGCGCAGATGACGCTGGCCGAGGGCAGCGCCGAAGCGGTCGCCGACTGGCTGGCCGAGCGGTCGAAGGAGCCGGGTGCCGGGATTCTCTGCTGGGAGGAGGACGCCGCACGGATGGTGGCCGCCGCCCATCTCGAGCAGCTGGGGCCGAGAGAGGATATCGAGGCCCAGGCGCGGGCGCTGTTTGACGCCCTGCGCCGCTTTGACGGGGCCGGCGTCTCCGCCATCTACGGCCCCCTGCCCGGAGAAGACGGGCTGGGGCTGGCGCTGCGCAACCGTCTGCTCAAGGCGGCGGGACACCGGGTGGTGCGGCTGTAGCGCCCTGCCCGCGTCTTTCTTTCGTTTTCTCTATAGAAAATCGACCGATTTCGGGCGGGGAACGCTCTTCGCCCATGAACCAGGAGAACAGCTATGCTTCGTTTTGGCATCACCGGGCGCAGCGGTACCGGAAAAAGCACCGTCGCCCGCCTGTTTGAACGTTACGGGGTGCGCCATGTCGATGCCGACAAGGTGGCCCACAATATCTATGCCCCCGGCACCCCCTGCGCCGCCGAGCTGGTGGAGCATTTCGGCACCGGGATTCTCGATGAGAACGGCGCGATCGACCGCAAGATCTTAGGGCCGATCGTCTTCGCCGACCCCAAAGAGCTGGCCGCCCTCTCCTCCATCACCCACCGCTACGTCGGCGAGGCGATCGACGAGATCGAGCGCCAGGCCGAGGCCGACGGGGTGCGCGGCCTGCTGGTGGATGCCATCGCCCTGCTGGAGAGCGGACAGGCGAGAGGCCCGGTGGTGGTGGTCACCGCCCCCTACGAGGTGCAGCTCGCCCGCATCATCGAGCGGGACGGGCTGACCGAGGAGGCCGCCCGCCGTCGGCTGGACGCCCAGCGGGAGGAGGACTTTTTCTCCTCGAAGGCGGACTATGTGATCGTCAACCACGGCTCCCTCGAGGATCTCGAGGCCCAGGTGGAGCAGGTGGCCCGGGCGCTGGGGCTTTGCCCTTGAGGGCTCCGCGTAAGAAATCCCGCCGTCGCCGTCGCAGGCTGCTGCGGCTGGTGGTGGCGGTGGTCTGTCTGGCGCTGCTGCTGGTTTTGGGAGTGACGGCTGCCCGCCGTGTCTTCGTGCTGCCCTATCGGGCGCTGCTGGAGCGGGAGGCAGCCCGCTTTGCGCTGTCTCCGTCACTGGTGGCGGGGCTGGTGCTGGCGGAGAGCGGCTTCGACGCCGCCGCCCTCTCCCCCGCCGGCGCGGTCGGCCTCATGCAGCTGACGCCGGACACCTATCAATGGCTCTGCCACAAGCAGGGCGTGTCTCCGGAGGCGGGGGAGCTGACCGACCCCGCCTGCAATCTGCGCTTCGGCTGCTATAATCTCTCCCTGCTGCTCGGGCAGTTCCCCGACCTGCCAACGGCGCTGGCCGCCTACAACGCCGGCCCCGCGCGGGTGCGCAGCTGGCTCCGTGACCCCGCCCTCAGCCGGGACGGAGAGAAGCTGGACAGCATCCCCTACCCCGAAACCGAGACGCACGGGCAGCGGGTGCTGCTGTACCGGCTGGCGTATCGGGTGCTTTATGGTTTGGATTGACGGGGTTGTTGCGGATTAACCGGGCCGGTGCGCTGCTGCGGGAGAGGGTGCCCTGCCGACGCTCCGACTGCGCAGCGCCCACCCACCCGCCCGGATGAGCCTTGCGGCCCGCGTCCACACCCCGGGCGGGCTGGCTTTGCGCGTTGTTTCAGTGCAAAACTCCCTCCAAGGGGTCAGAGGGAGATTTCGCCGCCTGCGGGCGGCGACCCCTGCAGGGGGCGAGCCCCCTCTGGGAGAGGGCCTTTGGTGCGTGCCGTCGCCTTGTTTCATCCTTACAAAAGCCGGATACGCCGTCACCCGGCTTTGTCGCTGCGTGTCCCAACAAAGGGACAGGCCGGCCTTCCCCCAAACAACAACAAATAGAACATAACTTAAATTTACGATATACAAAAAATCAACAAAACGGAGGTTTCCCATTTTGAAGACAAAATCCGAACCAGTCTCCCTCGAGGAGACCGGCGGGGAGCGCAAGGAGCCAAAGAACGCCAAGCGCCGGCGCAAGAAGAGCCCGGCGCAGCAGGCCCCGGCGCCCCAGCCGACCCCAAACGAGGGCGGTCGCCCGCGTAAAAAACGCACCTCGCCCTACCCGGGCCAGGTGATGCCCTCCATCTTCTCCCAGCGCAGCGCCATCTCGCTCACCCAGACCGCCGCGGAGGAGGAGAAGGCCCCGGCGCAGCAGCCGGGAAGCGGCAAGCGCCGCCGCCGCACCCAGCCGCAGAAGCTGCCGGTCACCCCGGCCCCCGCGGCGCTCACCCCTCCCACCGTCGTCAACCGCCCCCGCGCCAACAAGGGCGGCAGCGGCCAGGCGGTGCGGGTGATCTCGCTCGGCGGCCTGCATGAGATCGGCAAGAACCTCACCGTCATCGAGTACGGCAACGACATCGTGGTGGTGGACTGCGGAATGTCCTTCCCCGATGAATCGATGCCGGGGGTGGATGTGGTCATTCCCGATTTCACCTACCTGATCAAAAACGCCGACAAGGTGAGGGGTGTGTTCATCACCCACGGACACGAAGACCACACCGGCGGCCTGCCTTATCTGCTGCGTCAGCTGAGCAGTGTCCCGGTGTACGGCACCCGCCTCACCTGCGGTCTGATTAAAAACAAGCTCAAGGAACACAAGCTGCTGCGCACCACCAAGCTGCATGAGGTGCGCTACGGCGACGTGATCGAGCTGGGCTGCTTCTCGGTTGAGATCATCCGCTCCAACCACTCGATCCCCGACGCCTGCGCCCTCTGCATCCGCACCCCCCTTGGAAGCATCATCCACACCGGCGACTTCAAGATCGACCCCACCCCCATCGACGGCGAGATGATGGACTTGGCCCGCCTCGGCGAGATCGGCAAGGAGGGCGTCCTCGCCCTGATTTCCGACTCCACCAACGCCGAGCGCCCGGGGCACACCAATTCGGAGCGCACCGTTGGCGCGGCGCTGGATCACATCTTCGCCGTCACCGACAAGCGGATCATCGTCACCACCTTCGCCAGCAACATCCACCGCGTCAAGCAGATCATCGACGCCGCCGAGAAGCACGGCCGCAAGGTGGCGGTGTCCGGCCGCTCGATGGTCAACAACGTCAAGGCGGCGATCGAGCTGGGGGTCATTGAGGTGGCGGAGGAGTCGATGGTGGACATCGCCAAAATCAAGAACTACCGCCCCGACCAGCTGGTCATCGTCACCACCGGCAGCCAGGGCGAACCGCTCTCCGCCCTCTACCGCATGGCCTTTGCCGACCACAAGAATGTGGCCATCGGCGAGAACGACCTCGTCATCATCTCCGCCTCGCCGGTGCCGGGCAACGAGGAGATGGTGAGCAACGTCATCAACGAGCTGATGCGCCGCGGCGCGGAGGTGATCACCAACAAGCAGGCCGACATCCACGTCTCCGGCCACGCCTCGCAGGAGGAGCAGAAGCTGGTGATCGGCCTGACCAAGCCCTGCTACTTCCTGCCGATGCACGGCGAGATGCGTCATATGGCGGCCCACGCCAAAACCGCGCAGGCGATGGGGGTGGAGCCGGAGAAGATCATCCTCACCGAGATCGGCAAGGTGGTGGAGCTTTCGGAAAACGGCTGGCGCTTTGCCGGCACCGTCCCTGCCGGGCAGGTGATGATCGACGGCAGCGGCGTGGGCGACGTGGGCAACGTCGTGCTCAAGGACCGCCAGAATCTGGCGCAAAACGGCGTGGTGGTGGCCTCCGCCGCCATCGAGCGCGGCACGGGACGGCTGCTGGGGCGGCCGGAGCTGCAGACTCGCGGCTTTGTCTACGTCAAGGAGTCTGCCGAGCTGCTGAGAGACCTCTGCTCGGTGGCGGAGGAGGCGCTGCTGCGCTGTTATGACGGCGGGGTCAGCTCGCCGGAGGTGCTGCGGAATGAGCTGTGCGACGTGCTGTCGTCGGCGGTGTTCCGGCGGACGAAGCGGACGCCGATTGTGCTGGCGACGATTTTGGAGTGTGATACCAGGAGGTAGCGGGGGTGTCCGCTGTTCTGTCTGGGGTAGCATTTTGAAGGGTCCTGCGACATGATGAAAAAGAGCGCG